>BNTO01000106.1 GCA_025996655.1 Alphaproteobacteria bacterium | reverse complement strand
GAATTTCGAGACGAATTGCCTCCGTCGTTCGGGCGTTCCTGTGGTAAATCTGTCTCCTAAAGCCTCCTTCCACACTTCATAATCTTGCTCAAGAATTATACAACAAGAATTTGGGACTAGACAGCTAGACTTATTAAAAGATTAGACAGCTTCTTCCTTTCTGATCTTGCTTTGGTCGTCAGCAACGGCGGCGGCGTTCCCTGCACCATCAAGCGCTTTTAGGACTCTTTCAATATGGGGCCGCTGCACAAAGGCGGGATCTATATTGGGATTCGCGGGATGCCCAAGAACCTGATTAGCAAAGGCTATATGTCGCCTATGCGCGGCTTCTACTGTTTCTTGCAGGGCGCTTTTCGTTACAAGATCCAGGGCGTTAGCGCTTAGTTCGAATACGCGAGACATCTGATTTTGAATCTCATAAACCTGATTCCCATGGCATAAATCTCTCCCCAAACTCTGCAAGCTCTGGAGAGTCTGGTTCAGCTCTCTCAAGCTTCCTTGCACATTTTTCAAATCAAAAAACAAGGCCGTTTCAGAGTCAGCAAAGGGAGGCAATTTTTGCGGGAGTAACGTCATTAAAGCGCGCGCACTGTCTGTCAAGCCGTTGTATAAATGAGGAATATTGTCACAATCATTGTCCTCGGCGCGATGAAACTCTTCCCACGTCAAGTCCTTTGGGGGCAAAGCGTCGCCTGCTTCTGAAAAAACATTTTTTAAAGTATTGGCCGTTTTTGCTTGAAAATGTTGATAGGACACATCGGCAAGGGTATGGAGCTCTTTTCTAGAAACTTGGTTTCGCACCGCCAAAAACTCCGCCCGAAAAGTTACCAATTCCGCCTGAAGTTCTCTAAAGAACAAGTGGAGCATTTTGAACTTTTTCAAAACAGGCATCTCTTTTACAAGATTGAAAACGTGCTCATGGGCTGTAACGAGTGTCTGCAAACAGCTGGCCCGAGAACCGCAGCAATGAGGCGTTTCTAAAACGCTAAGCCATTTTACCGTTCTATTTTTCAAATTTAAGACGACCTGATTCAAGATTTCGCGGACAGGTAAAACTTTGAAAAACTGAAGATTCCCGCAGAAAGGAACATCTTTAAAGGCGAGACAAGCCGCCTTCACATTTTTCTCTAAAAGTTCCAACGAAGAAATAAGTTTTTGGACGCTAGGAAGCGTCGGTAAACTTGGAGAATCCTCAAGAGGTTGGTTGCAGAAAGAATCCCAAGCGGAAGAAAAAGCCTTGAGGGTAGTTACAAAATTGTCGTGCGTCAAAGGCGTTACCGTACTTTCTTGGGACGTTTCTTCGCGATTTGTGAAAAGATGGAACAAAGCCTGAAGTCGGCTATCTATTTCTAAAAAGACCGGATTAAATTTCTGAGAAACGCAGCAGAGCAATGTTTTGGGCGTTGTTTCGACTTTTCCCACTGTTGTTGCCAAGTTTGTGAAGGCCGTTGCAAGTTCGCCTAAAAAGGACACTCGCACCTCATCCTTTTTTTGTTTTAGGAGGGGGTTCACATGGGCTAAGCGATTTTGCAACGCGCCAAAGACATGCTGAAGAATGCTCGTGCAGTGATTGTTCAGCGCAACAATAATGCGCGTCTGAGTTGCTTTAAAATCCTTCATCTCTAAGGCGGGCATGACTTCTTGACAACACGCGGAACAAAGAGAACTGAGTCCACCGGTGAGACACCGAGACAGCGCTTGGCTGAATCGATTCGCTTCTTTAAAGAGAGCCTGAAGCTGCATGCCCAAGGGGAAATGCCCTTCCAAAAGTCTGGCCTGCTTAAGTGCGGTCTCGAAAACCGTCCAAGGGGAAAAACCTTCCGAAAAATCTTCTGAAATCTTCTGAAGTTGCTGAAGGGGCTCAGATTTATCCGCGCTTAGTATTGTAGGAAACATTTTTAGCGTATTCGTTGGAAATGTTTCTTGCAGAAGAGAGAAAATGCGAACAAGTTTACGGCTCAATTCTTTTGAGAGCCCTTTTATAAGGAATTCACAATCCGTTGACAAACAATACGGCTCATCCTCCGTATGCGTTGAAGATGTTTTCGCAACACTTAGCATAGCGCTTAATCCTGAGGCCATAGAGGCATAAACCGCGGAAAACTCTTCCACAAGGGGCTGCACACCGTCGACGGGGCAGAAAAGACGCGCACGTTCTAAAGAATCGGGCAAGAGGGTGGAAAAGTTTGTCAAGAAAATAGTTTGAGCCTTTTGCAGCTGTTTAAATTGTTGCTGATAGGTTCCAAGTCCTTGCGCTAGGGGGAGGCAACAGCTACGCACAACAACAGGAATGACCAAGTTGTTTTTTAAGGCTCTAAGAATAGAAATCAGAGCATGAATTTGCTTTCGGCTCCAGGTTTTTTCAACAAATTTTTCTTCTTTTATAAGGGCCAATTTTTCAAGTTTGCTTAAAAGAGCGTCTAAAAACGTGTACATTCTTTCAATGTCTGCAAAAAGGCTTTCAGGTTTTTTGTTATAGGTATACTGGACCAAAAGATCTTTAAACGAATCCCATATCGTAACAATGCGTTCTAATGTTTGAAGAATTTTCGTCACACTTTCGTTAAACGGAACAACACTTTTTACGTAAGGGGTTTCATCAAGGGGCAAAATATCGTACTTTCTATTTCTATAAAAACTGGCCAAAGACTCGGTGCTTTCTCTTAAAGATTCGGCAACTTTGCTATAAAAAGTACTAACTTTGGCAGGAGATACGTGAGCAGAATTCATGAGAAGCCTTAAAAATTCTTCCAACTGATGATTCAAGAAAAGAAGGAACCCCGGATCTTCTTCCTCGTCTTGGCCAAAGGAAATAAGGAAAGAATCTCTGTTCCCTAATTTTAAAAGGTACTTGACAAATAAGTTATTATTGATAACCGTCTTTTGAAAAACATCGGCTAAGTGAGAAAGGTTGTAAGCTAGAAAATGGAGAGAGTGAAGGGTATCTAAGTGATAGGCGGCCTTGAGATGGGCAATCACATCATGAATATCCTTCCGAGACGTCTGAAAAGTCTGGCTTATGTGTGCGAAAACATCTCCAAGATAGTGGTAAGAATGTTCTTTGCGTGCATGGTCTTCTTGCTCTTCCGCCTCTTCTCTTGTTTGGAAAAACAGAGCTAAACTATTCAAATTTTGAACGGATTTCCCGAGAATATTTTTAAAATTCACAAAGGCAGAAAAAGTCTCTTTATTTTGAGGGAGAGTGAAATTCCCGTTTGTAAAAGTCGAAAATATTTTCAAAAAATCCCCAAAACTATCAAACATGTCTTGCAAATCTTGAAACGTTTTTGGCATTTTTTCCCGAGGCGCAACTTCCGCTGATCCTAAATCTAAAAGGCGCATATGAGCCTCATCGAGGACGATCTCAAGGGTATCTCTTAACGTTTCAAGTTTTTCGATTAGCCCGAAAAAAGAAGGCCAGAGCACCTGCAAAGGGCATTCCGTATTGGTATTTCCAAGATAAACTTCCTGAGAAGATTGACTAGAAAAAGCGGCAAAGGCTTCTAAAAAGCTTTTCTCGCCCTCAAAAAAAGGTTCCAAAATGTCTTCAGGGGCTTGGAAGAATACTTCGGGGGCCTCTTTTGCTATAGCAAAAAGCCGTTGAATGTTGGTGAGGAGGAGGCTCATTTTCGTAAAGTTTTCCGTAAAGGCGGCCGTCGCACAGCACGTGGGTTCGGAAAGAAGCGCAAGGATAGAAGCAAAAATTTTGGCTAGAGTTCTTCTGGATTTTTCAAGGGGAGCAAAGGCGGCAGAAGTAAAGGGCGAATGGATAAAAACTCCCAAAAAAGGTTCCCAGTTCAAAGAGCGTAAATACTGAATAATTTGGGTATTTTCGGGATAGGCAACGTCGCAATTTCTCATTTTCTCTGCAAACCCTTCTAGGGCGGCGGCTCCTCTTGAAAGGGCTTGAACAAAAGCGTCCGCAACACTTTCTTCTGCGTTATAAAAATTTGTGACAATGGGAATTTGGGGGACAAAATCATTCTTGTTCAGAAGAAAAGTGTCGTCTTTTCTCATAAAACGAACGGCTTCCGTAATCTTGTGTTTAAAGGCGGTGACGTCCCTAAGATATTTTTTCAACGCAGCGATATACTGTTTTTTTTGTCCCGGTGTCGCGCTAGCTTCAGGCGCAGAGAAATCGGGGAAGAGGTTAAAAATGTCACGGATACACGCGAGAAAATCGTAGATATCATGAGGAGGAGGGAGGACGCTCCCTACGTCCAGACTCGCCATCCCTTCAAGTGCTTGCCCTATAA
>BNTO01000105.1 GCA_025996655.1 Alphaproteobacteria bacterium | reverse complement strand
CGAGAAAATCCGACTTACGGAAAAGCCAAAATTTGCGTACTTTTAAAGCGTAATCATGCTGTGAGCCTCAGCAAAAGCACGGTCGGCCGAATCCTTTGCAACCTCAAGGAAAAAGGCCTTGTCACACAATCTCCCTCCGCCGTTAGAACCAAGCAAAAACGTGTGTTTAAGGGATACGCCTCCCCCTTTCCTTTCAAAAAATATGAAGGGATGAAATCGAATTTTTCGAGAGAGATTCCTGGAATTCTCCGGGTAACCCTAAAAATCCCACGGACTTGTTGCAACGCCTCCGTGGTTCGATATGATTAAAAATTTAATCACAATGTCATCATAATGGGTCGGAATATATGAGGATTATATTGGAACTAACGGGCGGATACGAACGTTCCCTCATGAGGGAATGCGCAGTTCACGCGCTTTTGGTTTCTTGTGTCAATCCGTTTTACGTTAGAAATTTTACACGCTCCAAGCGATCTTGCAAAAACCGATACGATGGGCGCAAAAGTTTTAGCGGAATACGGCGAAAAAAGGAAGCCTAGGCGGACAATCCCGAAAGAGAAAATTCGTTTTGATTTGGAAGATCTTACGCGCCGTCGTGACGTTTTGGTTCGTTCACGAAAGAAGAAAAACAAAGGATTGAGAAGAATCCCTCAGAGAGATCTGTTGAGAGTATTTACAAGGTTTTAGTGTGCTTCACGCAGGAAGTGAACGTCCTTGATGGGGAAAGAAGGAATCTTATTCAAGAAAATTTGAAAGCTAAAAGCGATGTTTTGCAATCGGAAAAAGGGAGGGAGCCTCAGACAACAGCGATTCTACGTGCTTCTTTGCCAGAACTTGGAAAATGTGATAGCCGTCAAATGGCTCAATGATGCGGCTTGGCTCCCAGGACACAAGACAGTGGAACAATGAGAGGAAAACGTTCGATTCGAGGCGGACGAAGTCGTGTTCGAGAGGCTCTTTACAGGACGTCGGTCCGTGCGATACGAAGCAATCCCAAGGTGAAGGATTTCTATCAACGCCTTAGAAGCGAAGGAAAACCATCAAAAGTGGCGTTGACAGCGGGGACTCGAAAGTTGCTTGTGATCTTGAACGCAAAAATGAGACATTTTCGAGAAGGCAAAGAAATCTTCGAGAAAAGTCTAAAGTTTAAGGGGAATAAACGCTCAAAGAGATTTTGAGATCGTTCTTTTTTAAGCATTTTTTAGGAAAAGAGGCTGTTGTTGTTGTGATGTTGGGACATTTTCGTGGAAAACTCGACCGTTTTCAACAAAAAGTCGTTTACAACGGAGTTTTCCACAAAATGTTCCAACAAAAAATAGGGTTGACTGTGAGTTTATACCCTCCCTCCCCCCTTGTTTTCGCGAAAAAGACTCGCTACCCTTAACTTTGTGACAAAATTCAGGAAAAATTAAGAGAGGCTTTTTCTATGCGTAAAGTACGAGGAACAAAGATTGTCGCAACTCTGGGGCCTGCAAGCGATAGCCCTGAGATTATTGATCAGCTTTGTCGGGCGGGTGTCAACGTCTTTCGTCTCAATTTTTCGCATGGAGACCACGCGGGCCATCGAAACGCCGTTCTAAACATTCGTAAAGCCGAACAAAAAATCAAACATCCCATTGCGATTATGCTGGACTTACAAGGGCCGAAATTAAGAGTGGGCACTTTCAAAAAAGGTTACGTTCCGCTGCAAGTGGGCCAGACCTTCCAACTCGACAGCGATCCTACGCCGGGGGACGAAACGCGCGTTTATTTTGGCCACCCGCAGATTTTCCCGTCTCTTGTTCCAGGCGCTAATATTCTTATTAATGATGGAAAAGTTTTTCTTTGCGTCACAGAAAGTTATCCTGATCACACCGTGTGCGTTGTGCAGTCGGGAACCGAGATTTCGGATCGAAAAGGCGTGAACTTGCCTAACGTTGGCCTGGACATCAGCTCCATGACCCCAAAGGATGACGAGGACTTGGCGTTTGGGCTCGAGCTTGGCATTGACTGGGTTGCCATCTCTTTTGTTCAAACCGTTAACGATATTTTGCGTGCGCGTGCGAAAGTTCCAAGCTGGGTGCGCCTTGTTGCCAAAATTGAAAAGCCCCTAGCCCTTCAAAATTTGGAGCCTATTATTGACGCTTCCGATGGCATTATGGTGGCCCGCGGGGATTTGGGCGTGGAAGTTCCTTTGGAACAGGTTCCGGGCTTTCAAAAAAGGATTGTCAAGGAATGCCAGACGCGAGGGAAACCCGTGATTGTGGCAACGCAGATGCTGGATTCGATGATCGTTGCGTCCACCCCAACGCGCGCCGAAGTTTCGGATGTGGCCAGCGCCGTCTACGATGGGGCGGACGCGGTGATGCTTTCGGCGGAGTCGGCCTCGGGGAAATATCCTGTGCAAGCCGTCCAAATGATGGACCGCATTATTCGCCAAGTGGAGAGTGACCCCGAATATACGCGCTCTTTGCGCGCGAATCTTCCTTTTGATGCCTCGTTTTGCACGCCTATTACGTCGTCTGTTCGAGACATTGTGGAGCGCTCGGAGGTTCCCGTCATTGTTACGGTTTCGCTTACAGGAAAAACGGCCCTGCGCATTTCTCGAGAGCGGCCCAACGCCGCGATTGTAACGCTTGCGATGGAAGATCACGCTGCGCGCGCGCTTTGCCTTGTGTGGGGGGTCTATTCGTATTGCGTTCCTTTCCAAAATTTTTCGTCTTTAGAAGAGTGGATCCAAGTTTTTAAGAAATTAGTCTTGAAGGAAAATTTGGCCGCGGAAAAAGATCAAATTCTTGTTGTGGCGGGCTATCCCTTTGGCATTGAAGCTCATACGAATTTTGCGAGTTTGCTGACTCTTTAGGCGGAGGACGCGGCCTTATGGCGCTGTCTTTTCACACATGGACCTACGCGTTGGATGTGCCTATGCGCCTGGATCGCTGGACGAAAAGGGCTTATTCTGGCGTGACGCAGTCCGACGTTGAGAAAAATCTTCGCAAAAGATTTCTTCGGCTTAATGATGCGAGAGGGACGGCGGGCGCATCGTTGCAAAAAGGCGACAGAGTCTCGGTAGAAATCCATTTGCATGAACACTGGAGCCAGCTTGCTCCGATTGAAGCGCCCCGCCCCCCTTGTTTGCGTTCTTGGAACGCTTTGATTTTGGATGAGACCGATTCTTTTTTGATTTTGAACAAACCCTCCGGCGTAGATGTCCAAGGGGGAACGCACGTTAAAGAAAGTATCGATGATTGGCTTAAGACGCGTTCCAAGGAATACCGCCTTGTTCACAGGATTGATCGCGCCACGAGCGGCCTTCTTTTAGTCGCGAAAACGCTTGAAGCCGCGATTTTTCTTACAAAATTATTCCGCGAGAAAAAAATACAAAAAAAATACAGGGCTCTTATTTGGGGCATTCCTTCTGCTAAAAAGGGGATCCTCACGTATCCTCTTGCTTTAAAAGGCGGGGCATCTTCCCTTGTTGTTGTG
Organism: Alphaproteobacteria bacterium; assembly: GCA_025996655.1. Taxonomy (GTDB): domain Bacteria; phylum Pseudomonadota; class Alphaproteobacteria; order BNTO01; family BNTO01; genus BNTO01. The sequence continues at coordinate 809 of BNTO01000105.1, read as the reverse complement.
GATAAAGTGCGCGGGCAAGAGGCCAAGACGCATTATTCTTGGCTGCGCTCTGCGCCGGAGGGGCTTTGGTCGGAAGTTGAGCTCCGCCCCGAAACGGGGCGCAAACACCAGCTGCGCGTGCACCTTGCGGCGTTGGGGCATCCGATACTCGGCGATGAAAAATATGGCACGCGGAGGCGCACTTTTTCTTTGTTCCCTGAGGCGAAGCACGTTCTTTTTCTTCATGCGCAGACGTTATCTTTTCAAGATACCCAAAAGCGTTTCGTGTCCTGGACCGCACCCCTTCCACCCTACTGGCCCGCCTTGTAGGCTACCCGAAAAGAGGCCGGTCTCCCTCAAGGTTCTTTAATTCTCTATTGACGCACTACGCCATCCACTAAAAATATGGGATTTTTTCTCAACATGCGGCGCAACAAAAATGAAGTTGCTCCCCACCCACCCGCTTAAAATAGCACAAAATAGTTAAAATATAGATAATAAGGCATTGGCTAAAAACAGTGTCAACGCAATTTAGGAATGTCACCCTTGAGCCTTCCCGATGAGCCCAAAACAGATACGTTGAGCCGGCTGATAGCGGTAGGAATTCCCTTGGTGTTGTGAGCAAGGCCTCAACAACAGCCTTCACCTCTTTCGAATCCGCTTGGTGTGGGCCTTTTCTCTCGCAAACTCTCGTTACGTAGGCTACCTGTCTAGTCCCAAATTCTTGTTGTATAATTCTTGAGCAAGATTATGAAGTGTGGAAGGAGGCTTTAGGAGACAGATTTACCACAGGAACGCCCGAACGACGGAGGCAATTCGTCTCGAAATTC
>BNTO01000104.1 GCA_025996655.1 Alphaproteobacteria bacterium | reverse complement strand
CTCCCGTACATGTTACTCCATCCGCATACACTATCTTCCCTAACCCGTGTGCAAGTCCTGAGTTGTCGGTCCCGCCCTTGCACGACACATACTCTTCGACCCTTTTCTGAAGTTTTTTTCGTGGACGGACAAAAGTGCCCCAAGATCTATATCTGGGGTCTACCGCTCCTTCTTTCGCACAAACAGCAGCGATATTGTCCCACTTTTGGTCCCTCTTTTGATCCTTCGTTCCAGACCAAATTTCTTCTGTAAGTTTCCTATAGAGAGCGATATACGCCGAAAGCAAGTGTTGATTTAACATTTGTTCAGGCCGGGTTCCTCTGTACAGACCTAGAGTACTCGTCTCTCTTTCTGCAACCTTAAGCGTACTCGCATTGATGAGGCTTTCGGCGGACTTCGCGATAGATATTCCGCCTTTTTATTCGTCGTCCTTAATTATCCCGGTACCGATGTCGGCAGCAACATTTTTTCTAGACCAATCTTCCGAACCACTACCGCTAGCGATCGGACCAATGACCAACAAACCAAAAGACGCCACAGACGCCAATAAAACTTTTTTACTTACCATATAAATTCTCCTTAAAAATAAAAATACCAATGAACTGCCCTTTCCATTCACTTCAAGAGTAAGCAGAAACGTGTGTCTGCGCACCAACGGTAAAACGAACCGACGCCCATCATGCTTTATGCTAACTTATGAAAGCGTAAAGATCAAACATTTTGTTAGCCCAAACCAAAATTCCTGAAAGGCCAAGAAAGCGAGGCTCGGCACCAAAAATTGTCGGATCTAAAGTCCGAAACGCCTCCCTGCCCCCTACGCCTTAAAAAACAGATGTTGCCCGATTTTGATGCGCGCGGTGAGGAGCGCGGCCCAAACGGGCGGGGTCGCTAACAGCGTAGAATAATAATGTGTCGCTCCCTTTGTGACATCCGGCCAACGCCCCTCCAGCAACGCCTCCGCCACGCGCAAGCACGTCGCAAACGTTGCATCCGTCGCTGTCACCTTCTCAAGCGCCGCGCGATTCGGGTCCGCCTTATTCCAACACGAAAATTGGCACGGCTTCAGGCAAACCTCCTCCACCGTCGCCCCGTACCAACTCTGCAGGCGCAGGCGATTGAGGACCACATTGCCCACCGCCATCAGCGCAGCCAACCCGCCATCGAGCCGAGCCCATTCGCCCCGCGCCTCGCCGTAAATGGTGCGCGCCAAAATGTCACGCGAAAAAACATCAATCATGGTCGCCTCCTTTGAACGTTACAACGACATGTTCGAAGGAATCCTTCGCGCGCTCGATGCTAGTGGAAGCGAAGGTTTGCGCGCCAACACGCAGCGTGATGCCCCCCTTTTCGACAAACGTCACCAAATTCCACGGGACGAAATCGCGCTGAACGCACACGAACTTTTCGGAGGTCCCTTGCTCAAACGCGGGGTCTTTCTTTAAAAGGAAAGAAAGGCTGTAAAAGGCGACTTCGGCGCGGTTTTCGGAAGCGACAATTTTGGGGAAAACAAAGAGGGATTCGAACGTTGTCAAGTCCGCCGCGGGGTCGAAGGCCGCGCCTACGCACCAAAGCGGCATAGCAACACCCGCAAGCGGTTCCTTATAACGCGGTTTTTGCACGCCTTCTGAGAGTATCGTGAGGGTGGCGCCCGGCGAAATGCCCGGGAAATCTTGCTCCAGCAACGTCGGATGTGCCTCCAAAATATTTTTTTCGGCCTGCGCGCGCGCCGCAAAGTCGGTTGCGCGGTTAGGTGGGGCCCCGCTGCCCCAGATGACTTTCTCCGTTTTTAACTGAAAGTGTTTTAAAACCTTGGCGTTCGGCGGAAAAGGAATGTTTTCGAAACGCTGCTTGCCGGTGTCGTACGTCATGCGGACGGCGGCGAGGTCGGCAAACGTGGACACCATCTTAGCCACAACCGACAGCGAGCCTGCCGCATGCGACGCGGAAAATCCGCCCGAAGCTTGGAGGCACAGCGTTGCCGTCGCGCGGTTGATGCCCTCGGTAGGCTTCAAAAAATCTTCTGAAATTTGGCAAAAATGCCGAGGGTTTCGGTAATCTAAAAAAATCATAAGTTGTTCTCCTTATAGGGTTACGTGTGCTTGTTAAAAAATCTTGGGGCGACTTTGGAGCAAAAAACGGAAAGGCCAAAGGAACGAGGCGTCTCGTCCGCCTCCTTGTCCGCCCCCAAGAGAGGCGGCCTAGCCTTTTTATTCTTTGGCGTCGGTCCAAAAGATTACGCAATTTGTTGCTTTCACAAACCTTCCGCGTTAAGCAAGGGAGTGAAGGGTTAAAATAAAAGGGCTAAAGCAAAATGAGAACTTATACTATTTATTAAAAATAATAAAAAGTGTTCAATAAGTAAGTAAATGTGTGTTACAATAATAGTATAGCGGGAGACGAGCTCCTTCCTCGTTTCCCGCTTGGAAGAATAGAAAGTTTTTTTTTCGTTGTGTTTTCAAAGGAGTTTATGATGTTTATAAAAAAATATATTTGTTGTCTTTCCATGGGGCTTGTCCCTTTGTGTGCTACATATCCGTCGGGTAAAGAGGGAAGCCGAAAAGTGGAGAATGGTGGAACCGCTACTGAAAGCGAAAAAGCTGAAATAGTGAACCTTGAAACAGCTCTGGCTCGTATTAAAAAACTGAGCGACAGCAAACGGGCAAATCTAGAACTCGTCAGCAATGGGGAAAATTTTAAGCTCAGAAGCGCGAAAGGCCGGACAATAATTATCGAAGACAACTTTGCCTCGTACGACGCTTACGAGGAGGCGGCGGGCAAGTTGCGTGAGGGCATTTGGGGAAAACCAGCACCGAGGGTGGAGCCTTTGAGTGCTACACATTCGTCGATTGAGAAAAGTTTTTCGAGTGAGAACAAGGGAGAGCGAAAACTGAAGGATCATGGTACAGCTGCGGCAGCTGACACCGCCAACGTTGAAATTGTAAATCTTAAAACAGCTCTGGACCGCATTAAAGGAATGAAGAAAGAAAGCCGAAAAAATCTAGGACTTGTCTGCCTTGTGGATAGCTTTAAGATAACACGACCGGAGGGAGGGACAATGATTATTAAGGACGACTTTTCTTCGGACGACGTTTATATGGAAACAGTGGGAAATTTGCGTTCGGCCATATGGGGAGAGCAAGCCCCAGCACTGGATGACGAAGATAATTAAACAGACCGAACGCAAGGCGAATGGGACGCAGCTCGCTAAAAAATTGAGCACCAACAAAAACTCTCCATCAGAGAATGCTATCCGCATCGCTTCCCTAAGCCGCTTAGCAATAGACGGGAAGAGAAAAAAGGAACGATAGAAGCTCCTTCCTCGTTTCCCGCTTAAGGGGCAAGAAGACGGAAAAGATCCGGAGAACATTGCCTTGAGGCGCCGAGAGGGCGCTTGAAACGGCGAAAAGGAGGGGGGGGAAAAGGGAGGATTTTTCCCTAAGGGAAGGGATCCCTATCTAGGGGCCGTCCCTATCCGCCCTCCCACCCAATTAAAATAGCATATTTTTGTTAAAATACAATTTATAAAGTATTACTAAAGTGTAAAAATTTGTTTTTATATTGTATAAAATTCAAAAAGATCGTTTTGCCCCCGAGGTTTGTAGGGAGGCGAGAAAAGTGTGAGTTTCCTCGCTTTTCGTTTGTTTCCACTCAAAGAAATTCTCCCTCTTGGTGCGTGTCTATTGTTTCTTGCCTTCCTTCCACCATTCCTCGCGCAGAACCTGTCCGTCCTTGTCTATTACGACGCCTTTTCCGTTCTTTTCGTCTTTTTCCCAATTTCCGACATATTTTTCTCCGTCAGGCGATGTTTCCGTTCCCCTCCCTTCTCTATATCCTGCTTTAAATTCTCCGTCATAGACACTCCCATCCGGCCATTTATATACGCCTCGTCCGTCCTTGAGTCCTGCCTTATACTGCCCCGTATATACGCAACCGTTTCCAAACGCGTCTTCGCCTTCTCCTTCCCTTAAACCATCCACCCAGTCGCCTACGTACCTATCCCCGTTAGGCGTTGTCATGGTTCCTTTTCCGGACTTTTCCCCCTTCCTGTACGACCCTTCATATATATTCCCGCTAGCGTATGTGTAAACGCCCTGCCCGTCTCTTTTGTCTCCCGCCCAATTTCCGACATATTTTTCTCCGTCAGGCGATGTTTCCGTTCCCCTCCCTTCTCTATATCCTGCTTTAAATTCTCCGTCATAGACACTCCCATCCGGCCATTTATATACGCCTCGTCCGTCCTTGAGTCCTGCCTTATACTGCCCCGTATATACGCAACCGTTTCCAAACGCGTCTTCGCCTTCT
>BNTO01000103.1 GCA_025996655.1 Alphaproteobacteria bacterium | reverse complement strand
ACGCTGCCCTGTCTCGACTTCGCGTTAAGGGAGAAAATATCTTTGGTGTGATGAAACCCTTTAAAATTCTCTCAGAACGTACCAGAAACAAAAGGAAAAGGTACAATGTGAAGTTCAAGATCATTGCCGGAATCGTCCATAGGAAAAACGGATTCTGCTGAGGGAAAAAAAGGAAAAGGGGGGACTGTACCCTTTTTATAGAGATGACGAATCAAGGGCTTTTACAGGAGGTCTAATAAATACCTATCATAGAAAAAACTATACTAAAAATTGAGACGATTTCAAATTATCTTTACTATATTTCTAAAGATGCGGAAGGGGGGCTAGCCAGCCAAATTTCTGTTTTTAAAATTCTTAGAATTTTTTCTTATGTAATGTCTGGGCAACTTCCGCAACGTCCAAAATATCCTCTCCCAGCGCCTCATAAAAATCCGCCAGAGTCGAACAAGAAAACGTAGAAAGCAGGGGAGTAAGAGCGGGTTCCTTTATTTTTTCTTTTTTAAGCCCCAACGCTGCGGCGAGTTTTTCTTTCCCGCGTTGAATCATTTTCTTTTTTTGTTGGGCGCGGATAAATTGGCGAATGTGGGTGCGGGCTTTGCCTGTCCGCACAAATTTTTCCCAAACGGGCAAGGGCATTTGATCTTCCGACGTTATAATTTGGATTTGGTCCCCGTTTTGCAAAACAGTGCGCAGGGGCATCGATTTGCCATTGATCTTAACCTCGGAAATATGATCGCCCAGCCAAGAATCCACGGCGTAAGCAAAGTCAATAGGCGTCACGTCTTTGGGCAAAACAATTAGTTCTCCACGTTCGGAAAAACAAAAAACTTGCTCTTGAAACATCTCCAACTTTGTGTTCTCTAAAAATTCCTCAGGATTATTCGCTTGCTCCATAATCTGCAACAAACTTCGGATCCACAGATATTTCTTGCCGTCGTGCGCCTTCACGTTCTGTTTGTATTGCCAATGCGCAGCAATGCCGTATTCGGCCTCCAGCTCCATTTCCTCCGTGCGGATTTGAATTTCCATACGTTGATATTTCGGGCTAATCACGGCGGTGTGCAAAGATTGATAATTATTGACTTTTGGCGTGCTGATATAATCCTTAAAGCGTCCTGGGACCACCCAATATTCACTGTGCAAAACCCCAAGCGCTTGGTAGCACTCTGCAAGCGAAGGAACAACAACACGAAACGCCAAAATGTCGCACAATTGTTCAAACGTCGTGTTTTGCGTCATGATCTTTTTCCAAATAGAATAAGGGGTCTTGAGCCGCCCGAAAACACGCGCGTGAACACCCGTTTTCTTAAGGAGCGCTTCGAGATCCGCTTCAATATCTTCGAGAGGCTGCGCCAAGGAGTCGCACAAAAACTCGAGACGTTTATGCGTTGTTTCGTAAGCCTGTGGATTGATTTCTCGAAAAGCAAAATCTTCCAACGTTTCCTTCATTTTTTGAACGCCCACGCGGCTCGCCAAAGGGGCATAAATGTCGAGCGTTTCTTTCGCGATTTTCTGCCGTTTATGAGGATCTTTGATGTAATGCAGCGTTTGCATATTGTGTTGGCGATCGGCCAGTTTGACAAACAAAACGCGAATATCATTGGCCATAGCCAAAACGAGTTTTCGAAAATTCTCGGCTTGCTTCGTATCTTCGGATTTTAAATCCAGTTTTGACAATTTCGTGACGCCGTCCACAACGTAGGCGACTTCGAGGCCAAATTCTGTTTGAATTTCGTTCAATGTTGCAACGGTGTCTTCGATGGTGTCGTGGAGAAGCGCGGCGGCAATGGTAAGATGATCAAACTTGAAGCGCGTCAAAATGCCGGCAACTTCGACAGGGTGCGAAAAAAAAGGATCGCCCGACTCACGGCGTTGTACGCCATGCGCCTTTAGCGAAAAAACGTAGGCTTTGTTCAGAAGATTTTCGTCTGTCCCCGGGTCGTACGACCGAACAATATCGACCAATTCAAACTGCCTTAACATGGGTCTATACATTCGCGCCTTTTCCCTAACATCCTAAAACTCTTAAGGCGGGTGTGTATAGACGTTTGCTCTTACCACCCGACATTTGTGAAAGAAGAATGACCTTTGAAACGTTCGCCACGAAGTTTTCGGCGTGAAACGAGCCGCCCCCTTGTAAGGTTAAAGGCGCCCCCTCCAACGTAAGCGTCTTAGCTTTAACGACGCCTTTTTGTTGCCAAAGTACGCTTTGTTGAGGATTCTCTGAGGAAGCGTGTAAGGTCAAATCTTGTTGAGCATGAAGCGTCGCCTGTTCGGATTCTAGCTCTAACAGCTGTGTCTTTAAAAGAGCGTTCCGCTGAAGGGCGACCGTGCCGGACGCAAAGGTCAAAATCCCTGCGTGTTTGAGGGTTTCCACCGTGACATGAGCGGCTCCCATGCCCCATCGGCTTCCTGCGCGAAGGTCGAGCGAGCGAAGGGGTCCGTTGGTTTCTGTGGCAACAAAAGTGCCAAAATTTTGAACCGTGGTCTGCGCTCCTTCAAAAACAACGTGTGAAAACGTTAACACCGCTTCTTTGTTGTCAGCGGCTCCATTGTGGAGGACGCTTCCGTCGGAAATGGCTGTGCGCCCCCGACCCACAATTGTTTGGTTATTCACGATGTGATGCGCAAGCCTCAGGGTTTCGTTCGCTAAAATCGGGGCGTTGTTTTCTGTCTTTGCCGTTTCAAGAACAAGATCCCTTTCACCTTCTATCCCCGCCCTATTGATAAGCGTGCCCGACCCTGAAAAACGAAGCGCCTCTGTGTGAAGAGGCGCCAAGATTTCAATCTTTGTGTCACCTTGAATGTGCAAGTTTGGCACTTTGAATTCTCCTTGCAAGGAGTGTGTGTCGGCGTTGAGAGTCGCTTTGTTTGCTTCAATCATTCCTGTTTGCGTATAGGTTTGCGCTTCAAGGGTAAACTCATCAACCGCCTCGATTTGCCCGGAATGATCGAAATGCCCCCAAACAGTCGCCTTTATGTGCCGGCCTTTTATGTGTCCACGATTCAAGGCGTTATTGGCTTCTAGAGCGAGGTTCGGAGCCTCAATTGTCCCAAAGGCAGCGTTTGGGGCTTCAGCTTTAGGGGTTCGTATCGTTCCTCTGTTATAAAGAGCGCCGTTCTCGATTTTAATTGTTCCATTTTCCGGAAGTTCAACCACTCCCCCGTTCCAAAAATGTCTACCCTGAAGGTTAAGAATGCGGGTACGAAGGACGCCATCTTTTTCAATCGCGAAAGCGGCATTCTCACCCTTCAATTGTAAGGTTAAATTTTCAATAGTCGCTTTGTCTTTTAAAACAGCACATGACGAAGCCAAAAGGACGTTTTTTGCATTGATTTTGTCAAGAATCAGCGTTTTTTCTGTTTCAAAAGCAATGGAGTCAAGACATTGGTTCGGATCTCCGTGAAACCTCATGGAGCCATCTTCGGAAATGGCGAAGGCCCCAAGAGCGTCGATATGTCCCTTATAGACCTGTTTGGGCGTTTTATTCTCAGGAGGGGCGGGAGGAGGGAGAGGTTCAGAAGGTTGTGAGGCCTCTTCTTGAATGAGAGGAGTTGCAGAAGTGAGGCGTGATTTTCCTTCAAAAATACCAGAAGTAAAATCGTCGTCCTCGCTTTCTTCCGTTTCATAGTCGTCTTCCTCTTCCCCTTCTATATCCTTGTTTAGGTTCTCTGCTTCAGGGAAAAAGCGAATGTTCTGCTGAAGTTTCGAGGGACTTAAAAAATTGAATAGATTCTTTCGTTGATAGACGGGATCTGCCTCTTTTGTACTGATACGATGAAGAACCTCTAACGCAAGTGGGCGTTCTTTTTGAGGCCCTAGAACGTGTGGGTTCATTCCCATCGTGAGACGCAGCAATACGTCAGGTTGAGACTGTTGCCAAAAAGAAAGAGGCGTTTGAATAGCTTCCGCAGTAGGGTGAATGTTGAGGTACCAAAAGCTCGCTAGTACAACACGACTAATGTGCTTCATATAGGGTTTAAAGAACATGAGGCTTACCAAAGTTCACAGCCATACCAGCCGGAGCTGGCGTCGTAATAATTTGTTTGCCAAACCGTATAATTATTTATTTGTGGGCAATTTATGCGCTAAAATTTATTTAAATTGCCCCTTCAACAGCCAAGTGCAACGCTACCCCTAAAAACAAAAACCTCTCGTGATGTAAGAATCACGCGAAGAAGTGTGGCCCTGTTGAAACCTGTTTTTCTCTCGAAAATATAAGATTGCGAATATTTAATGTATCGTTGTTAATAAATAGCATACAAATAATCAATAATTCGAATGTATTTAAGATTGGGCCCCCCCTAAACA
>BNTO01000102.1 GCA_025996655.1 Alphaproteobacteria bacterium | reverse complement strand
GATAAAGGTCAAAAAGGAAACTTTTTCGTACTTTCTCCTTTTAAAAATCGGATTTTACGACAAAAATTTTGCAAAACTCATTCTTGCTCTTCTTCGGGGGGTGAGCTGTTAGGTTTCAACAGGGCCCCATTTTTGCCGGGTCTTTTGTATCGCGCGACGCCCTCTTTCATCCAAATTTTTTCAACTTTTTGAAGATTTTTTCAAAATCTTTCAGGTTAACGCCGAAAAGTCTTTGAAACGTTACAGGTTTTTTCGTGATTTTGTCGTATGTGAGCATGCCCAACATCCCCTTGGCAGAGAACCTAAGCCTTTTTATCAAATCTTTGCCCTTTTTGCCCCTTTCACAGGAGGTTTAATATAGACTGTCTTTCACAAGAGGTTGGCCTCTCCAAGGACGTCGTTGTTCGAATAAGGAAAGCTCAGGATGATAGGCGAAAAGATGAGTACAACGGTTATTGGGAAGAAGGTAAATGGGAAGAAGGTAAATGGGAAGGAACAAGCGCGTCTTCACATATACGGACCAAAGAATGTCTGATGGGCCCTGGGATGGGAATGGAACTGGAACACTTACCCTGCTTAACGGAAAAAGTTACTCTGACAAATGGGTAAAGGGCGATATTAAGTATGGAATTATTAAAGGGCCAGGTGGATACGAGTATACCGGCGACATTGTGGATGGCGTAGAGGAAGGATATGGCGTGGTTGTTCAAGTCAGGGGCACCTACGTATAGCGGACAGTGGAAGGCGTATTTGATGGAAGGGAAGAGAGTAGGTTTAGGGGAAGGGAAGGGAATCTGGAGATCTCTTCCGGAGAAACGTATGACGGAGAATGGAAGGCATGCAAGCGAGTAGGAAAAGGAAGTGCGATTGGCCTAGCGGAGACGTATATGTTGGGGATTGGGTAGCCGACAGACAGGAAGGAATAGGTGTAATGACCAATCCTAGGGATGGGAAATATGAAGGACAGTGGAAAGCAAGCCACAAGGAAGGAAGAGGAACTCTGACGTGGCCTAGTGGAGAGAGGTACAGGAAGGTTGGGTTAAAGGCTTAATGGACGGAGAAGGACTTCTTATGGACAAAGACAGAAAGGTCGTAGTTAAAGGACCGTGGAAGGCAGGGAAGAGAATAAGGTGAACTCTTCATTGCTTAACAGAGAAAAGTTTGTGGGTGAACCTTTGATAAGTAATATAAATTGCAGCCGGAAGGGCGTATAAAGGACAGAGGCGGGGGGGGTCAGACAGTTTGGCTAAAAAATCGACATGTCCTTTAAAAATAAGGGGTAGTGGCAGGCAAAGAAACGAGGCCGCCGTCCGTCGCAAAATTAGGAGAAGAAAAAATGAAACGTTTCCTGCCGCTTCTTCTTGACATGAACAAAACGCCTGAAGATTTTTTTTGGAGCACGCTGTGGGTGCCGAGCCGGAGCGCCATCCCAGAATTACAAAAGATTTTAAGTCAAGAGAAAAAAGTTGGGATTGGACCAAAAATTCTGACACTTCAAGACGCTGTTGCGGAAATAACACAGACACGCGCGCCCGATCTTCAAAAACGTCCACTTCCCCTTTTTTTGAAATGGCTTCCTTTGGTTCGAAAAACTCTAGATTTTTTGGATATCTCTCAAGCGGCGCACGTTACCTCTCAACTTTTGGGGACGCTCAATCTGTGTTCGCGCTTGGGGTGCTCTTTAGGCGAAGTACCATTTCCCTTAAAACCCTTTGGAAAAACCGAACAAAAGTTGTGGAATCTCCTGGAGGAATGCACTCAGCAAGAAAAACTTTTTCCTAGGCTACCTTTTTCGGAAATGCAAGAGAAAATGCGCACGACTCTTTTAAAAAATGAAAAAGAAAAGATATTTTTTCTTGATTTTTTCCCTTCGGCTTCAACGCCTTTGTGGGAATGCGTGCGAACCGTTTTAACCGCTGCGCCGAACGGCTATGTTTTGCCGCTCCCCACCGAAAAAAAGCCAAGCGTTTTTTATGAAGAATTTGATTCCGCCCGGCAGGAAGCGATTTTTATCGCGCAAAAAATCAAAAATTCCGCCGCCTCTTCCCTGGCCGTTGTTAGTGATGACGCCGCGCTCTTGTCCCACATTCAAGCGGAACTCACGCATCAGGGCGTTGCGACACAAGCGTATTTCGCCGCCGAATCTTGGTCCGACACAAAAGAAAGCGTCCTTTTCTTGGATTTTCTCACGATGCTTGTACAGCCCACAGCGTTTCATGCTTACCGCGTGCTACGCCTATGCTCGTCACGTTCGCCCGCGTGGAGTGCGTTTCTGCAAACATTTTTCCTCAAAATTGTGTGTACGCCTTCGGACATGAGGGACGACGCACTCATAACCCCAGCCGGCGCCGCGCTTGAGGATTTGTGCCTTTTTGTTTCGAAAAAATTCAAGAACGATGCCGATTTTTTAGAAATCTTTCAAAAAGGTGTTGATTTTGTGTGCGCATACGCGCTGCCGTCTGCGGCACCTTTCGCCGATTTCGTGTCCATTCATCAGGCGGCATGGCTAAATTTTACAACATTTGTAGACATTTCGCCCCAAACAGCGTTTTTTGACGCCTTGGCGCCCCTTTCCACAATGCCCGGAATCTATTTCGCCCAAGATTATATTGATCTTTTACCTCATCTTTTAAAAAAAATCCCCGTTCCGTCCGCACGCTTTACGTACAAAACGCAAGGCGAAAAGCGTATTTTGCTTCTCTCTTCCAAGCAAGCTCTTTTTTACGCCTATGAGGAGGCCTTTCTTGTAGGTCTCAATGAGGGGGCGTGGGGTTCGGCGTCGCCCCCGACGTTGTTCTGGAACATTCCGGAGGCGTGGGACAAAACGTTTGAGCAGGATACGTGGCAGGGCCTCGCCACCAAACCTCGGCTTTTTTTAACGCGCACCAAGCATGCCAACGTTTTGTCGTATTATTTTTTGGAGAAAATGCCGTTGCCTGCGCCAACGCTTTGGGGGGAGGACGCGCCGACCTCGCCGGAGGCCCCCGTGCTGCCTAAGGCCCGGGCGCCCGTTGAGGCGCGGCCGCGTTCTTTTTCGGTAACGGATTTCCAGCTTTTGCACGATGATCCTTATGCTTTTTATGTCAAGCGCATTTTAAATTTATTCCCCATACCGCCTTTGCACGACGGAACAACTTATGCGCCTGAGGATTTCGGAAAATGGGCGCATGCCCTTCTGCATCGTTATGTGAAAGACGGCGCCTACGCCCAAAAAATCAACCTATGCGCGTTTGTGCAAGAGAAAAAATTTCGCCCTAGTTTTGTTGAAAAACGTTTTGTTCCAAGATTCGCCCCTATTCTTGAAAGGCTCGCGCAAGAATTTGCTCAAAAAAGAGAGGCGTCGCAAAAAATTTTAACTGAAGAAAATCTTCAGAAGAAAATTTGTGTTTGTGCGGAGGAAGGAGCGAATTCTCCGTCTTTTGTCGAATTCGAAATCCACGGCCGAGCCGATCGCCTGGATATTTCAGAGGAAGCCGTTTTTGTGATAGACTATAAAGGCGGAGCTCTGCCGCCCGAGTCTCACCTACAAAAATTAGAAAAATTACAACTTTCGCTGGAAGGCTTTATGATAAAAGAACAGTTCACGCAAAATATTCTTTTGCGCATGGTTTCCCTGCGACCCGTTTTTAAAAATCAAGAAGAACTCACGCTTGCTTTTTCTGAAACTTTCTACAAAAACGTAGAGATTAAAGTTGAAAATCTTTTGAGCAATTATATTGCCGAAGATTTTGTTTTTGAAACGCCCGCCGCCTAATCCCTCCTTGCTCTCTTGCTGTTGCCCAGAAAAACTCGCTAATCTCAGGAGGGGGCTCGTTCTTTTGAGCAAAAAAGAAATCTTATGCTGGGAGGATTGTGAAGAAAAGAAAAGAGCTCGAAGCGCCTAAGCCTACGCATGAAACTCCTGAAGACCGTCTTCAAAAAAAGAAATTGCTTTTTATGAGGAATACGCTGGCCCACATTCGCGACTATGATCTTTACTGGGGCATTCAAGCGCTGCAACAAATTTCAAGCGAATTTTTGGCTCTCAACAAAAAAAATTCTGCCTCCGCGCAAGAGCCCACTCTCAAGGCGCAACAGCGGGACGCCTATCTTCAAGCTTTTGGCCCCGTTCAATTCCGCGCCACGGTGCGCTATGCAACCCCAGCCACAACTTTGGCAAGCGCGGAAATCCGCGAAACGCCACACGCCTTTTTTCAGCCGATTTTGTGGGTCAATTTTACGGGCCTCGCCGGCGTTCAGGGCCCTTTGGCCTTTGTTTATACCGAACGCGTTTTTCGAAATTTGCGCAATAAAGATGGGGCGCTTGCCTCCT
>BNTO01000101.1 GCA_025996655.1 Alphaproteobacteria bacterium | reverse complement strand
AATTTCCGAAAGAATCAAGCCCGAATGGGAAATTCTACCTAAAAGATGGGGCGTAGAGAGAACTTTTGGTTGGTTCAACGGATTGAGGCGCTTGGCGAAAGATTTCGAAATAGCCGTTAAATCAGCGAAAAATAGAGTGATGACGGCTCATTCCATGGTTCTTCTAAAAAGACTTGATTGTTTGTGAAGACAGGTTCTAAATATTCTTGCCTATTCTTTTACTCCAATAATTCGAGACTAAAACACTTCCCCCCCAGAACTTCGCCTAAGCCGCAGCTTTCAGAAGATCGGGATTTTCAGCGCCTAAATGGAGAGATAAAACCCCGCTCGAAAGGGGTTGCGCCACGCCTGTTGTGGTTGGGAACGAAATAGGCCTGTGGTTGAAAACCCGGAGCGCATTAAACGCGCATTGTTCAGATTCAAGAAAATCACTATTCCAGTTAAGGTCTTTAAACGTCAAAACAGGGAAAAAGCGACTAAGCTGCGTTTTGAAAAATAAATTTTGCGCGCTGGGGTCCGTAAGAATGAGCGCTTGAACATTTTCTTCAAAATGCTGAATGTTTTTGACAAGCAACTGGGCCGAAAAAGTCGAAAGTGTCGCCATACAATCCAAAGGCGTCAATAAAGTGAGCCCTTTTTCGATACAATGTCTGTACGCACTAAGGTCGCAGCGTTGGGTCGCAACAACAGGAGCGTCGCACTGTTTTAAAAATTTGTTCACCCACGCACTGTGGACGCTGCCTCGCGTCGCCACTTGGCCATACTCGTCATCAGGCACTTGAAACAAGCGCTGCATGATTTCCCGTGCCAAAGATGTTCCCGGACCAGCCTCAAACGCGACAGGATCCTTTGCGGGATGAATAAGAACGACCTGCGCTACCTCCTGAAGGTCCACAATCGCAACTTGAGCGTCCTTTTTGAGGGCCTCTTCTTTTATGGCTCTTCGCACAAGCATCTGAAAGTACGACGCCTCTAAAAAGCGCCCTGTTCCGCCATTCACCATATCTCGGGCTTGAAAATGGGAAATAAGAGGTTTTTTAAGTTTAGCCTGCAAAAAAGAGGCGCTACCTAAATTTTCGCCCTTAAGTCTTGGAAGACACTCCAGACCAAGGGATTGCCCGCCATATCCAATAAGATCCGGATTCCTTCGTGTTTTTTCGATAAGAACTTTTGCAATTTGCAAGCTCCAATTCGTTATCTCTTTATCTAAATGTTCCCATGATTTTTTGTCGGTAGGTGCAGACAGCGAATAGTACTGTCGAGCGGACTCCATCTCCCTTTTTAATGCGGCGGGATACGGGAAAAAAGCGTGAAGACCACTTTCGCACATAAGATCACCATTAGCACTCAGAAAAGACGCTTGTATTCCATTGTAATTTTTATGCCCAGCAATTCCTAGACACCATGTGAATTTCATATAACCCTCCTTTAAGGTAACTGCAGACCGCATTCTAACATATCTTTCTTCGAAAAAAACAGCGTTACGTACAGCTAAAACGAAGAGAGTTGCAGAGCGAAAATTATACTTAAAAGGAATTTTGTAGAACATTTAAGATAAAACACTTATACTAAAATTATAGAGAAATAAAAACAATTAACGCCTTTAAATTAATTAAACTTTCTATTAAAAATGGAGAATTTTTCAGGTGAAACCCTTGGCCCCTTTGAATTCTGAAAAATATTTTTATTTTTTCCGCTTCTCTCTTGTTTTGGATCAGGGGATTTGCCACGCTTGTAGAAGGGGGAAGATCGAGATTTATGACACGTGCTGTGTTGAATTCATTTCTTAAAAAATCCTTTTTGCTTGGAATCGGCATAGGGTGGAACATAAACTTCCTTGAAGCCCACTTAACGCTGGATCCGACATCAGAAGAGGCCTTACAAAACGAGGAAGATTTCATACAAGATCTTGAAAAACAACAAAAAGAATCGCCGAAACAGCCTCAAAATATAAGAACTAGCCAGGCAAACGTGCCCCAAATGTCTCAGCCTCAGCAGAATTTTGCGGAAGGAATTCCGGTGCGCAAGGAAGAAGATTCTTCAAAAGGCAGGAAGTCTTTTGCGGGGTTTTACGGAGGGTTGGGCGGAAGTATTAACAATGTTTATGCAGAATCGGAACTATGGAGCAGGTCGTTTTCTCCAATTTACCGGCCCCCATCAATCGGAGGAGTAGATCCAAACGTGTATTATGGAAGTTACGCCTATAACAACAATACTTGGCTTTTGAGTGGGCAGGCCTTCGTTGGATACGATTTCCCCATAACGCGTCTTTTCCGTTTTGGGCTCGAACTTCAATGCGCAATGAGCTGGAGAGAGGCTGAAATTTCTTCAAATGGTATTTATGCAAGTAAAAAACAAGGAGTTTCACCGAAAGAGTTCACTTTTGGGGGACAACAAACAGAAGAGGTCGACTTTGGCTACACGCGCCCCACTTTAAAATTTCCTTTCCATGTCTCTTTTTTGCCTCGTATGGGCATTACTCTTTTAGGAGGGACCTTACTCTATACGAAACTTGGCCTTCGCTATGAATCCATTGGCGTATGGGACCATCCTGAGACTATTGACGTTGGCACTCAAAAAAATCCAGCAAAGAAACAAGAAGATAAAGTTTTTGATTCCTATAAAGCCTTTTTTGTGGGAGGGATTGGTCTTGAAACAAAAACGAGCCGGCGAGGGTTTATCCGTTTAGAGTGTTTGTACGCCGGCAACCCAAAAATAACGCTTGATAGAAGTGACTTAAAAGTTGAAAACTCGGATAGACAGACAGAAAATTTGCAGATCAAGTCGATAAAAAATTTCTCCTTTAGTTTTGGGACGGGGATTCGCTTCTAAATCGCCAAGAATGCCGAGGCAATTTTTGTTTGCGTCTGCCAAGAAAAAAATCAGTCCCTCCATAAGAAAGATTTTTTGTCGCTTTTCTCTCTCTTTTTTTTATAGAATCTTCTTGAGCGACAAAAAAATTCAAATTTGTCCCCTTCGTTTCTTCAAAAAACCGAGAATAATCCATGCCTCTTAACGCTGTCCCTAAAACTCTTCTTGGCGATCAATGCCTGTCAGACGTCGAATCGGCCTTTGAATTTTCTTTACGTCCCCAATTTTTAAAAGATTTTATTGGCCAAAAAGCAGTTAAAGACAATCTTTCCGTCTTCATTCAAGCCGCCCGCCAACGCAAGGAGGCGTTGGATCACACTCTTTTGTTCGGCCCCCCGGGCCTTGGAAAAACAACGTTGGCGCAAATTTTAGCTAACGAAATGGGGCGTGACTTTCGCGCAACATCCGGACCCATTCTTGCCAAAGCCGGCGATTTGGCGGCCATTCTGACCAATCTTTCGCCGCAAAGTATTTTCTTTATTGACGAAATTCACCGCCTCAACCCGTCCGTTGAAGAGACGCTTTACTCCGCCATGGAGGATTTTAAAATCGACATTATGATTGGCGAAGGGCCCGCCGCCCGCGCGCTCCGCCTTGATTTGCCTCCTTTTACGTTAGTCGGGGCGACGACGCGTTCCGGCATGTTGGCTCAACCTTTGCGCGAGCGCTTTGGGATTCCTTTTCGCTTGCAATTTTACGAAACGGAGGATCTGGTCCTCATTGTCCAACGCGCGGCCAGCCTTTTGAACGTTCCCATTGATGCGGACGGGGCGCTTGAAATTGCGAGGCGCTCGCGTGGAACACCGCGCATTGCCGGACGTTTGCTGCGACGCGTCCGCGATTTCGCTTATATCCTAGGGGAAAAAGACGCCCTCCGCATCACCTACGCGATCGCCAAGCACGCGCTTGAGCAACTTGAGGTTGACCGCGCTGGCCTTGACGCACAGGATATGCGCTATCTTCGCCTTTTGGCCGAATATTATAAGGGGGGACCGGCAGGGTTAGACACGCTGGCCGCCGCGATGGCGGAAGACAGAGACACTTTGGAAGATATGATTGAGCCGTATTTGTTGCAGCAGGGCTTTATCCAGCGTACAGCCCGAGGGCGCACCTTGACGCGACTGGCGTATAATCATCTTGAAGGAAAAATGGAAGACAAACAGCCAAAAGCATCCGAACCTCTTCTGACGTCTCAAGAAAAATAAGTTTCGCTAGAAAAGAAGAGTAAAAAATGGAAAAGCAACGTGTTTTTGATTTCGGCGCCTACACGTCCGTACGCATAGATCTTCAGAAACTTCAAAAAAATTCCTCATATGTTTCGAACCCCTATAATGACATTGTGATTAAATTTTTAATCACATCGAACCACGGGGGCGTTGCAACAATCCCGTGGGATTTTTATGTCTAGTCCCAAATTCTTGTTGTATAATTCTTGAGCAAGATTATGAAGTGTGGAAGGAGGCTTTAGGAGACAGATTTACCACAGGAACGCCCGAACGACGGAGGCAATTCGTCTCGAAATTCCTC
>BNTO01000100.1 GCA_025996655.1 Alphaproteobacteria bacterium | reverse complement strand
TGCCTTAGATGTATCAGAATTTAAGCATTATAGGATGAATCATACACAATTCCTTGCGGATAAATACAATCCTATCAAGGAAATGGAAAACTTTTGGAACCAGGCCAAAAGGCATTTAAGGATATTCCTAAGGAGTATTTTTACTTGTTTCAAAAGAGTGTGAGGGACGGTTCAACGTCGGCAATCCAAAGATGCTTTTAAAGGATTTAAAAAAGCTTCTAAGAGAATTATAGAGAGGATCTCAGGTGTCAGCCCCAATTCTTATCATAGCTACAGGAATTAAAAGGGCCTGAAATTTTCTATTTATTTTCAGATTTCTCTTGCGCGGTTTATGATACACTAAAGGGGGATGTCTTTTACGAATGTTAACGTGTCTGTTGATATTTTAATTGTCGATGATGAAAAGGATATCTGCGATCTGGTGAGCGGTGTTTTAGCGGACGAGGGCTACAGCACGCGGACATCCTTGACGGGTTACGGAGCGTTGGAAGCGCTTTATGAGCGCCAGCCTGGCTGCGTGCTGCTGGACGTTTGGTTAGGGGACGGGTCGCGTGACGGCCTAAAAATCCTCGAAACCATTAAACGCAATCATCCTTATGTTTCTGTTGTCATGATGAGCGGGCACAGCACCGTAGAAACCGCCGTTGCGGCGATTAAAATGGGCGCGTATGATTTTATTGAAAAACCTTTTCAAACGGAGAGGTTGCTTTTGGTCGTCAAACGGGCCATTGAAGCAGCCAAACTAAAACGCGAAAACGACGAGTTGAAAGTTTGTGCGCCTTTCCTTTGTTCGCTTATGGGGAGTTCCTCCGCCATTTTGGAGGCGAAACAAACGCTGACGGCCCTTGCGCCTTCGCAGAGCCACATTTGCCTTTACGGCCCAGTTGGTTGCGACCGCATTGCTATTGCGCGCTCTGTGCATAACTTATCGTTACGCACAGAGCAGCCTTTTCTCGTCCTAAACTGCGCCTCTTTGCCTCCGCAACAGATTGAAGCAGAATTGTTTGGCTTAGAAATTATCAACACAAATGAAAAAGCCGCGCAAAAAATTGGCCTTTTGGAACAGGCGCATCACGGAACGCTTTATATTGACGAAGTTTCCCTTTTGCCGCCCAGCGCCCAAGCGCGCCTCAGCTCTTTTTTCCAAAATGCAACATTTCAAAGATTAGGCGGGAATCAGCCCATTCGCGTTGATGTTCGCGTTTTGTCGGGGACAAGCCAAACGGAAGAGACTCTTCTCAAAGGAAAAGCCCTCGCTAGCGATTTATTCTACCGCCTTAATGTGGCCTCTGTCAAGATTCCTCCCTTGGCCGAGAGAACGCGGGATTTGGCTTTGCTGTCTAAATCTTTTCTGTCTGCACTCGCCGCCGCTCAAAATACGCCACAGAAAAATCTCATGCCTGAGGCGCTGGCCATTTTGGAATCGTATTCCTGGCCTGGCGATATTCAACAGTTTAAAAATGTTTTGGAATGGATGTTGATCACATCCATCAGCACAAAGGCGGATTGTTTAGGGATTCCTGAGCTTCCGCCCGAAATTCTTCAAGGCAACAACTTTTTGAAATCTTGGGATAAGCAAAGTCTGGCGTTTGCGTCACTGCCCATTAAAGAGGCGCGCGAGGCCTTTGAACGCGAGTATTTGCAAGAGCATCTTAAGCGTTTTGAGGGGCATATATCGCAAACGGCAAAGTTTATTGGGATGGACCGTGCCGCGCTTCATCGCAAACTTAAAATGCTGGGGATTCATTCTTCGGATACGCCGGACGCCGCGGAGAATGAGGAGGATGATTGTGAGGAATCCTCCGTCCGCAAAGATTCAAGCGGCCTCAAAGAGTGGGCCTCATGAGAATCCTCATTCTCGGGGCGGGCCGCGTCGGCAGCACCCTTGCGGCGCACCTGATCTCTCCCGAAAATCATATTACTCTTGTGGACAAGGACGAAGTTCAACTGAATAGAATTGGGAACACTCTCGATGTGCAGCCTATTTTGGGAAATGCCTCACATCCTGACGTTTTGGAAAAGGCGGGCGCCGCGCAGGCTGACATTTTTATTGCGGTCACCGATGTTGATGAAATCAACATGATCGCGTGCGAAATTGTCCACGCTTTGTTTGATATCGACTTAAAAATCGCCCGCATTCGCCAGCAAAGCTATTTGTTGGATCCCTACAGAGCGACACTCTTTCAACCCCAAAATTTATCCATCGACTTTGTGATTTCTCCCGAAGCCGAAGTGGCACGCGCGATGAGTCGCAGCATTCAAATTCAAGGAACTGCAACGGTTATCGATGTTTTTGACACGTTAAAATTGCTCAGCATTCGCTGTTTGAATTTTTTCCCCCTCGTGAATACGCCTTTACGCTTGTTTCCTGGCCTTTATCCGTCCTTAGATATCGTCCTTTTAGCGATTCAGCGCAGTGATCAAACCTTTATCCCTGGGGCCAATGACACACTTATCCCCGACGATTGGATTCACTTCCTTGTTCCCCAGCACCAAATCTCTGAGGCTATGGCGGCGTTCGGCTATGGGGACCTTGTTAGGCGCAATGTCATGCTTGCAGGGTGCGGCAATATTGGGTTGGCACTTGCTCGAGAAATCGAAAAATCCTTGCCAGACGTCCAGTTGAAGATTATTGAAAAAAACGTAAAGAGCGCCGAATTAGCGTCGCGCTCCCTCAAACGCTCCGAAGTTTTGAATGGAAGCGCCCTTTCCGCGGACCTTTTAAAGGAGGCCAATAGCGCGGAGTGTGACACCTTTATCTCTGTCACCGACGACGATAACACCAACGTTCTTGCTGCCTTGCTGGCCAAAGATTGTGGCGCAAAGCGCGCTGTGTCGCTTTTGAATGAGACGCAAAACGCCAAATTCTTTTTGTCGTTAGGTGTCGACGCTATTATCAACCAGAATTCTATTACCGTTTCGGCTGTTTTGAAAGCCATCCACCAGCATCGCGTACATTCGCTGCACACGCTTGAAGGGGGGCTTGAAATTATTGAAGCGCCTATTGAAGAAACAAGCAATATTTTGGGCATGTTGGTCGAAGATGTTACGATTTCTGGGCAAGTTCTTGTTGCCGCCCTCCAGCGGGGGGAGGCCCTCCATATTTTGCCTCAAAAACTTATGATTAGCGCACACGATCGCCTTATTTTTGTCACAACAAAATCCACACTTCATAAAGTGGAAAAGCTTGTTTCTAGCCGTTTTTATGATGTGTAGGAGGCAGCGTTATGAAAAAATCTTCACCCCAAAAAGCAATTAAACAAAGGGAAATCCGCCTTTTCCGAAAATTCAAAGCTGTCCCTCTGCATGTTTTGGGTTTATTAAGCCTTTCTTGCCTTATTTTCTTTTTTTCCCTCCAGAAAAAGTTTTTTGAAGAGCCGCCCTTTTTTGCCGTCAAAAAAATAGTGTCGGACATGAGCGCGGCGTGGTTTCAAAAAGGCGAGAAAATTCGCTTGTTTTTTACCGAAAAAAATGAACTCCTTCAGCGAAATGAACAACTCCAAGCTCAATTGCTTCGCTATGAACAAAAATTTTTTGAATACGCGTCTTTAAAAAAAGAAAATCACTATTTTAAAAAAATCTTACCTGTTGTTGAAGCACAACACCTAGAAACGGTAACGGTTTTACAACGTCAATCGCCTCTCCATCCCTATACTTTTCTCACGTATCCCTCTGCCGACGTTTGTCGCAAAATCCAAATCGGGAACTTGGTTCTGTCTACGCAAGGTCTTGTCGGGCGCGTTGTGGACAAAAAGAATAATACAATTCTCATTTTACAAGCGTCCCACATTCAATCCCGCCTTCCCGTTTTTTCTCGGCAAAGCCACAGAAAAGCTCTTTTGTGCGGGCAAAATTCTGCGCTGTTCGTTTTGAAATATAGCCAGAAGGAAGAGAAAATTACCACCGATCCGTTTATTGCCGATGAAACAGAAGAGGCTGACTGGGTAGAGGGCGAACTTTTGGACTTTTGGAGCGCAAATTCCGCCCTTCAAATTCCCGTTGCCCGGATTGTGCGGAAAAACGGGAAGGTTTTTGCGAAAGGAGTTGCAACATCACGGAGCGATTATATCACAGTGATCCTTGATAACCCGTAACGTTGCTTGCTATTTTCTAACTCTTCCTAACGTTCGTACAAGTTTGTCTTTGCTTGGACTACTCAGAAACGTCCTAAACTGGACTTTTATTCCTTAAACTAGGCAACTTCGTTCTATGCCTAGATGTCTAGTCCCAAATTCTTGTTGTATAATTCTTGAGCAAACTCCGTCGACTCTATCCCCCTCTTTTTAGCAACAAATTCTACGGGGGTAAACCCTTTTATCGCCTTCAATCTTTTCCCCAAGTTATAGGCATTGATAAAATCTTTTAAATGATTCTTTAAGGACTCTTCGTCTTTGTAATA
>BNTO01000099.1 GCA_025996655.1 Alphaproteobacteria bacterium | reverse complement strand
TTTCGCGTAATGTTCCAATACCCTCTTTCTAAAATCTGTACTGTAAGCCAAATTAAAACCGTTAACAAAAATCACTAATAGGGTTTACATTTTTTTTGCAAATTTTTCAAGCCGCTTAGCTATATCGCGACAACGATACTTCTGGAGACCTTCTTTATTGAAACCCTACTTAACACATTCCGTGTTATGGCAACGTCTAAGGGTCTTCTAAAAAAACTCTCTCTGCGACTTTGTCTAACACTCCATAAGATTAATCAACTCTTACGTGAGTGTCTCAAATTTTTTGTTAGGGAACAATTAATAATTTTGATGTATAATGTTAATTGGGCTCAGATAGACAATTATTTTACTACATGAAATTATTAAAATTTATATTATCAGCTCTCTTTTTGTCAACGTATTCAACATGGGAGTACAGATCCTCATGCCGATTGCGAACGATCCCGTTTTCCAGAATGAGAAAGACTATAAATAAGATAATAAGAACCATGTACGCACTGCTAATAGCGACAGTTGCGTCGCTGTGGGTTGTTCAACAAGGTAATAGCAGCCAGCAATCGGACAACAAGCAAGACGATTCGGTTAGAGCTGGTAAGAATTTGGACTTCTCTATCGCAATTAAGAACAAGAACTGGTGGTATGCAGAGAAACTGCTAAAGAAAGGAGCCAACGTAGATACAAAAGACGAGAACGGCAGAACCCCCTTGCATCTTGCAGCTCTGTGTGGGGACAAAGAGGCTGTCGAATTTCTCTTAGCTCATGGAGCCGATGTCCATGCAACATGTACCGATCCTATCTTAGGCGCCAACATTACACCTTTGCATAATGCAGTTTATAGAGGGGACCTTGAAATTGTTGTACTTCTTGTCGAGCATAACGCCGATGTGAATGCAGAAGACAGTAAGAACTGTACCCCATTACATAACGCGGCAGGCAATGGACGCGAAGATATGGCCATATTTCTCCTAGACAATGGAGCCAGTGTCAATGCACAAGATAAGGACGGCCAAACACCGTTGCATGGGGCGGCTTACTCTGGGTTACCTAGTATTGTTGAACTTCTTCTAGATAGAGGAGCAAAAACAGACGAAAGAGACAAAGACGGAAGGACCGCATTGCATCTAGCTGTGGATAAAGCGAATTTGGATGTTGTCGTGCTTCTTCTGGATAGAGGAGCAAAACCAGATGTAAAAGACAACGAAAAAAAGACACCTTTGGAATGGGTATCTTTTTATAAGAAAGAAGGCGAAAAAAACAAAACACCTGAAAAGACCAACCTTCGTAAGTGGGAGAAAGTTATAAAGATTTTCGAGTTAAACAAGCAAGGCAAACTAGGCGACCTGGTTAGGAATAGCAAGTTGTTTAATGCAATTCAGAACGGAGACCTTGAGGCTGTACAGCAGTTACTAAACGAAGGAGCAGATATCAATGCAAAAGACAACTCCGACCAAACGCCGCTGTTTATTGCTGTTTCTAAAAAAGAAACTGAAATTATCAAGCTTCTCCTGGACACAAAAGGAATAGCTGTAAACGCAAAAAACCAAGAGGCGGAAAGAACTTCCCTGCACGTTGCAGCTAGAGATGGATTTTATGACATTGTTAAGCTTCTCGTAGAAAAAGAAGCTGATGTACAAGCTGGAGACAAGCACCGAAGTACACCATTACACTATGCAGCTAGCAACGGAAAGATCGACGTTGTCGAATTTCTTGTGGAGAGCGGAGCAAAAGTAGATGCAAAAAGTATCTATGCTGATACACCGTTGCATAATGCGTCAGAGCATGGACACTATGAAATTGTCAAGTTTCTCATAGAGAAAGAAGCTGACGTAAATGCAAAAGACAGAAGCAGCAATGTCATGGTCGCAAGAGGTGGCAGAACACCATTACATTGGGCGGCATACAATGGGCCTATAAGAATTGTCGAACTTCTTCTGGATACAAAAGGAATCGTTGTAAACGCAAGAGACGACGACAACAGAACACCACTGCATTGGGCCTCGGAGAGGGGGCACACTGGAGTCGCAAGACTTCTTTTTGAGAGGGGGGCAGATAGAAATGCAATTGATAATAATGGCAGAACACCATTGCTTTTGGCCGTTTTTTGGGGAGCGCCTGAAATGGTTGAGCTTTTTCTAGAGAGAGGGGCAGATAGAAATGCAAGAGATAATAATGGAAGAACACTATTGCATTTGGCAGCTGCAAGGGGGGCCACCGAAGTTGTCAAACTTCTTCTAGAAAGAGGAGCAGATGTATATGTGAAAGACCAGGAGGGCCAAACACCTTGGAATTGCGCAGCAAACGAGGAAATTGTTGAGATTTTCGAACTTCATTTGAGAAAAGATCGGGTTAATGCCATTCAGAAGGGAGACCTTGACATTGTGCAAAAGCAGCTGGATAGCGGGTTAAATATAATAAATGCACAATGTGGCCCAAACGTCATGCCTTTGCACTTAGCCGTTGTCTATAAGCAGCCTAAGATTGTCAAATTTTTCCTAACTTGTGGAGCCAATGTAAATGCAAAAAGTATCGATGACTCTACATCTTTGCATTTTGCAGCCGAGAATAATGACAGTGACACTATCAAAATTCTTCTGGACGAAAAAGAAATCCAAATAAATGAAAAAGGCACAAACCTCGGCGTTACTCCACTACAGTTGGCAATTATTAATGGGCATATTGAAGTCGCCTTACTCCTTATCGCTGACAAAAGAAACAAGGTAAATGAAGAAGGCCCTGATAAAACTACAGCCCTGCATTGGGCAGTAAACTTTGGGTTTCTTGACCTTGTCAAGGTTCTCCTAGATCATGGAGCCGACGTAAATGCAAAATGCACCGATGGCACTACACCTTTGCAACTTGCAAAGGATGGCGGACACACAAAAATTGCTGAAATTCTTGCAACTCATGGAGCTATAGACGAAACACCGTTTGTATTACCTCCTCTCGAAAACGTTGACGTCGAACACTTGCAAGCTGAACCAAATGCGAATCCAGGTCCGAACAAGGCTCTAGAAGTTCAGGAATCTAACGAGACCCAAGAAGGTCCGAACCCCAATGAGAAACTCAACGAGGGTCCCAACGAAACTACAGCAAGTCCGGAATCCAACGAGATCCAAGAAGGTCAGGAACCCAACGAGGATTCTAACGAGGATCCAGAAGGTCAGGAATCCAAAGAACCTCTAGAAGTTCAGGGACCCAAACCGGATACAGAAGGTCCGAAACTCAGCACGAATCCAGAAGGTCTGGAGCCCAACCCGGATATAGACGTTCAGAACAACGAACCAGAACCAGCTCCAAATGCCGAGCCAGTCGTCGTCAATACGCGCCTAGAGATATTGCCTAGAGAGATGATTTATGCCGTTATGGATGGGAATTTTGTAAAGCTTCAATCTTTTTTAGCTAACGGGGACAATGTAAATGCAAAAGACAAGGAGGGAAAAACTCTGCTGCATAGTGCTGTAAGACATGACAAACCTGAAGTAATAGAGTTTCTGTTTAGATATGCCCCAATAGATCCCAATGCATTAGATAAAGACGGTAACACGCCGTTGCACTGTGCTGCAAGAAGTGGAAACGCTAAGTTAGTGGAAACTCTGTTAGGGGATATCCGAACAAATCCCAATACATTAAATAGAGACGGTAACACAGCGCTGCATACGGCTACGAGGCTTAAAAATGTTGACGCAATAAGAGCTCTAGGAAACTGTGCCCGAACAGATCCAAATATCACAGATAGAGGAGGTCAAACACCATTGCATTGTGCTACGAGGCAGGGGAAAGAAGGGTTAGCATCAGGAGATGCTTTGTTGAAATGTAACCGGATAAAACCCAATACCCCTGATAAAGCTGGTAAAACACCATTGCATTTGGCAGCGGCGGCGGGAGACATTGAAACTTCCCAACATCTCATAGTTGGAGGAGCCAATCCAAATGTGCAAGACCTGTCCAGAAGAACACCAGTGGATAGGGTATCAAAGAAAGGGCATTCTGAGCTTGCCAAACTTCTTCAAGTCGAAGAGCAAAGGGCAAATGATGGAAAAACACACGTGAAGCTAGAATCCTCAAGTTCTTCTAGTTTTCCTTCAAATGCCATCGATTCTGCGAATTCTAGAGAACAAAGAGCTAAAGGTCCCTTGCAAGGTCAGTAGAGACTCTGTTAAAATTACTCCCTGATATCTCGAAACTTGTATTAGGAACAAAAAGCCTCAGATCCTCAAGAATCAAAACATGGAGGCGTATTTTATAACTCTGTAGGCTATGGAGAATTAAAATTTTTGAAGATTGTTATGTCAGCGCAATTAGGAATGTCATGTTGTGCAATTTAGGAATGTCATGTTTCAGGTCCCAAAAAGGATCCTATAACTTTGGTCAAATTACGGATTTGTTGAGGCAGGAACAATGTCATGGGTGTTTC
>BNTO01000098.1 GCA_025996655.1 Alphaproteobacteria bacterium | reverse complement strand
ACGGAATAAGGGAAGGAAAGGGCGTAATAACATACGCCGATGGGAGAAGATATGAGGGAGAATGGGTCGGTGGTAGAAGGGAAGGAAAAGGCAAAGAGACATACGCCGATGGGAGCAGTTATGTTGGGAACTTTGTCGCCGATACCAAGACAGGGAATGGCGAGCTCACAGACGCCAACGGGAACAAACACGTCGGTACGTTTTTCGGCGGGTACGCTCAAGGAAAAGGCAAAGAGACATACGCCGATGGGAGCAGTTATGTTGGAGACTTTGTCGCCGGTACCAAGACAGGGAATGGCGAGCGCACAGACGCCAACGGGAACAAATACGTCGGTACGTTTTTCGGCGGGTACGCTCAAGGAAAAGGCAAAGAGACATACGCCGATGGGAGGAGTTATGTTGGAGACTTTGTTAATGGCAAAAAGCACGGAAAGGGCGTAATGAAATACGCACAAGGGGGAGAATATGAGGGTGATTGGGTCGGTGGCCACAAGACAGGGAAAGGCACGAACATATACAAAGATGGGTATAGATATGTCGGAGACTTTGTCGGCGACAAAAGGCACGGAAAAGGTGAATTGAAAGACCCCGATGGAAGGACATATAACGGTGATTGGGTTGAGGATAAAAGAGAAGGAATGGGCAAAGTAACACACAACAGCGTGACTGAATATGTTGGCGGTTGGAGAAAGGATAAGTGGGAAGGAGTGGGGGCTTTGACCTGGCCTAATGGAGCTAAATATGTCGGAGAGTTTGTCGACGGCAAAAAGCACGGAAAAGGTGAAATGACATACACCGATGGATGGACATATAACGGTGATTGGGTTGAGGGTAAAAGAGAAGGAATGGGCAAAGTAACACACAACAGCGTGACTGAATATGTTGGCGGTTGGAGAAAGGATAAGTGGGAAGGAGTGGGGACTGTCATCTACCCTGGTGGAGAAAAATATGTCGGAGAGTTTGTCGACGGCGGAAGGCACGGATTAGGTGTTCAAATCGATAAGGAGGGGAACATCCTTGCTGCAGGAAAGTGGAAATACGATAAATTTGTAAAGAAAGAAGAATGAAGGTGCGGGACGAACCCTCCCTTGAGAACCTGTTTTCTTAGCGCGCAAAGGAAACTTCAACAAAAATAGCGGTCTCCTTCCCCCTTGTCCAACAACGCCTTGCCCTCTTGCCTTCCGAGCCTTTCTCTTTTTTTTAACCTCTCCGGCGAAATCTTGGAGGGGCGTTTTCTTACCACTCAACACATGATTTTTGAGGCTACCCCTCGGTATTTTTTTAATTTTGTGTCTCAAAAAATAACAAAAAACCTCGTTTTTGAAGGGCTATAATTTTGCTTTTCTCAAGAAATTCAACCCTCTTTCACCCATGTCAGGGAATAAGCTTGGGAACATCGTAACGCAGGTCTATTTTTTTTTAATTTTCGGTTTATCAAACGCAAAGTGTCATGCTGTCCCTTTTTCTTTTTCTAAAAAGCAAAAATCTTAACAATTTTTTCATATTTTTTTCATAGAATTTTATGTGAGAATGCCTTGTGTGTTTTTGTAAAAAGTGGAAGATAAAGGAGAAAAAGCGTATGAAAAATAGCGTTCTGGAAACGATCGTAGGCTTTACCGTTATTCTTGTTGCTTTTTCTTTTTTGAGTTTCGGCTATCTTTCTACGTTTAAAACCATCCCTCATGGCCTTGTTTATAAAGCTGTTTTTGACTCCATTGAGGGCATTATGGTTAACAGCGACGTTAAGATAGGGGGCGTTCGCGTGGGAAATGTGTCAAGCATTGATTTTACAAAAGACAAGCAAATCCTTGTCTCGGTTCAATTACGAAAAGACTTGGAACTCCCGACCGATTCTACCGTGGCTGTTGTGACGGCAGGTCTTATGGGAGATAAGTATATCGCCATTTCTTTAGGGGGGAGCTCGGATTTCTTAAAGCCAGGAGAAACCTTTATTTGCGCCCAATCTCCGTTAAGTTTGGAATCCCTCGTCAACAAACTCATCACCAGTTTTTCTCAAAAGAGTTCTGAATCTACCGCGAAAAAATAAACCTTATATCTGGAAAAACAATTCTCCGCTGACAACCTAAAAATTACTAGGCTTTGCTTAGTTCCGGACTATTGGGATAGAACGAGTGATACCAAACGTCGCAGATAATGACTCCGATGATATTACGATAGAAAACTTCGGGCCAAAGTAGGTCGTAGCCGCTACTTCACATTCCTTGTTTACAGGGCCTGCGTTTGAGCGCATGCTTAAGCAGTCCTTATAATAATAGGTTACGTGTTCATGTCCACCAAAGATAATCACTCTTAGTCTGTCTAAAATACTCTTTTATATTGGGAAACTACTAAAGATCAGTTCAAGCATTCCTTTCAAACGATCCTCAACCCTTTCATCTCAATGGCTTTCTTCAAGGATTCTGCCGTTTCCTTGGTAATGGTGTTTTTTGCAACAGAGTCCGGTAACTTATTGCGTCAACCCTGGTGTAGTTCGATTAACGAGCTGTAGTAATCATCTTTCAAAAATCTGTGCCCATCGTCAGGAGTAGGCCCCCCACCCAAGAACAAAGAAGTCGAACAATAGGGAAGAAATAATGTATTACCCTCTATGTGATAGGGCTCCATATAGTCTTTGTTCGTAGCTCCCTCTTCTATAGTCTTCGCAGCCTGTTCATTAGACCTCCTGTAAAAGCCCTTGATTCGTCATCTCTATAAAAAGGGTACAGTCTCCCCCTTTTCCTTTTTTCCCTCAGCAGAATCCGTTTTTCCTATGGACGATTCCAGCAATGATCTTGAACTTCACATTGTACCTTTTCCTTTTGTTTCTGGTACGTTCTGAGAGAATTTTGAAGGTCTTCCTATCCCCAAGACATTTTCTCCCTTAACGCGAAGTCGAGACAGGGCAGCGTTAACCTCCTTTTCATTAGGAGCTAACGGTTTGTCTTTCTTTTTTTTGTAAGGAAACTCCGACGCTTGGTGAAGATCCTGAAGGCCTTGATAACCCGAATCGCAAAAAACTCTTGTATCTTTGGGAATGGGCTCTCCCTCTTTAAAAACCTTGAAATCATGGACGCTTCCGGGGTGAGTCTTGGAGACATGAACAATTTTTCCTTTTTTTGTGACGCGGATTTCTGTTTTAACAGGTTGCCGCTTCTTTTTGCCCGAATAATAAAGCTTCTGTTTGTGTTTGGGACGTTCTATCGGGCTTTCGGTGACGTCAAGAAGGAGCGCTTTCCCGTCTTCCTTGGAAAGTTCTTGTCTCTGAGGGAGCATCCTAACTTTTGCGAGAAGAGGTTCACGTTTTCGGAGGGTGCGGCAAACGTGGGCGTCATCAAGACCCAAGATCCAACCGATAAATTCCTGTGTGACATAACTGCGGTCCTACAAAAGAAGCATCCAAAGCCTTTCGGAAAGCTCGCCTTTTCTCTCTTCCGGGTCTTTTGTATCGCGCGACGCCCTCTTTCATCCAAATTTTTTCAACTTTTTGAGGATTTTTTCAAAATCTTTTAGGTTAACGCCGAAAAGTCTTTGAAACGTTACAGGTTTTTTCATGATTTTGTTGTAGGTGAGCATGATAGACTCTATTTTGTCTGAGGATCTAAGCCTTTTTATCAAATCTTTGCCCTTTTTGCACCTTTTACAGGAGGTCTATTAAGAAAGCTTTGGACGTTCACGCTTCTTCGTTTATCGTGGTTCATAATCACCCCAGCGGAGACGCTACCCCTTCAAGAATGGATATTCTTGAAACGCAAAAGTTGAATCACATAGCCAACCTTATAGGGTTAACCCTCCATGACCATTTTATTGTTACAAAAGAAAGTTATACCTCGCTAAGAAGTTTAGGCTATGTAGATTACACCAAAACGAGAATAGACCTCCTGTAAAAGTAGAAAAAAATCATCGATTTTAATCAGGGGGATCGGTTTGGGTCAAGGAGATACCAAAAAGTTTGTGTACGAGCTTTTATGAAGCTCTAATTTTCAAAAAAACAGCCAAAATTACCAAAAACTTGAAAAACTGAGAGAATTGACTTTTGCAGGAGGTCTAATCTTCCAAGGTGTTTATGAAAATTTGAAAAGGAATCCAAGAACTTCAACAAACTAAGACTTTCGTAACGTTGAGAGCTCGGCTTCGGATAGGCCCGTGCATGTTGCTATCACATCTAGAGGTAAATTTTTTGAAAGCAGAGAGCGGGCGATTACTCTTCTTTCTTTTTCAATACCTTTTTCAATACCTTTTTCAATACCTTTTTCAATACCTTTTTCAATACCTTTTTCAATACCTTCTTTAAGGCCTTCTTCTTTACCTTTCTTCAGCCCCTCTTCTCGTCCAGCCTCAATGCGATCGACGATTTCGCTCGCCTTCATTTCGTATCCATCATACTCCAGCAACTCATCTGCCGAGAACGCGCAGCCCGCCAAAGCATTGTAAGCCCGCCCTATCA
>BNTO01000097.1 GCA_025996655.1 Alphaproteobacteria bacterium | reverse complement strand
CTGCCGAAGCCTACCAGCTGCAAGGAATCCCCCTCTTTCAAGACTGCAGTAATTGTTTCCAAAACGGCATCAAGAGCTTTCTCTGCGTCCGCTTTCTTGAGACCCGCCTTCTCAGCAACAGCACCAATAAATTCACCTTTGTTCATGAAAATTTCTCAAAACAACAAATTCCAAAGCTCATATTAAGAAAAAGGACGATAACAAACAAGATCATTCATATAGGGCACAATATAAAGGGCCTGCGTTCGCTGCCGCAAAGAAAAGTATCTTTTTTGAGGAGAAGGGATCATTATGGCTTTGAGGACAAGGTGAAAAAGGGTTTCTCATGGATCATTTCCAAGCGCACATAGATTATCCCAACACGGAATTGCTCCCCATTTTAAGTGCTGAAACGATCGACTTTCATTACGGGAAGCATCATTGCGGCTATGCTCAAAAGTTGAACGCGTTAAGTGAAAACACAACGTTTACCGATAAAACTCTCGAAGACATTATCCTTCAATCCAGAGGCACGGATCCTAACGTTTTTAACAACGCCGCACAGTTGTTTAACCATGATTTTTATTGGAAATGTTTAAAAAGAGAGCAAGTTCAGCCTGTTGGAAAATTGAAACATGCCATAGGCGCACAATTTAAAGATTTCGATGAATTTTTGAGTCAGTACAAGGCTTTTGCCAATACGCTGTTTGGAAGTGGTTGGAGTTGGATTGTTTGGGAGAAGGATCGGATTTCGTTTGTCAATACTCAAAATGCCGAAACAATCCTAGGAACAGATCAAAAAGCCCTTTGTGTTCTTGATTTGTGGGAACACGCTTACTATATCGACTATCGTCATGATCGTCCCGCCTATATCCAAAAAATGATTCACGCATGCATCAATTGGACTTTTTGCGAATCTCAATGGCCCTCTTAGCAACGCTCGTATAAAGACCAAATGTTCCTATTTTTGAGAAATTACTCATCTTACAAACGGAACACACACCAAAATATCATTTTGGTAAACTGCCTCTGTATTTGTTTAATAGTATCTCAGGATGTTCGTCCCCATCGTCTTCCCAATCGGGGATCTGCCCAAGCCGAGCCCTGCGCTCTTCGAGGGCTTTTGTGTTGAGCTTATACTTTTTACCCGCATCCATCATCGAATCGAGAGCCGCAATTTCAAAAAAATCCTTGAGCATACCAACATCATTTTCATCAGCGGTTAGAAGAACACGCATGTCGAGTTCTTTTGCTAAAGGAATATCTCCATACTTCTTGCTCATGCGACCAGCATACGTGGTCAACTTATCATTTTTTAATCCGTAGCGTATCATGAGGCTGACCCATAAAAACGGTGCATTATCGAAATAACCCGATGCATTGAGGAACCCAAGATACTCTTCCTTTATTTCGTCCATGACATAACCATTTTGTAGGCTGGCTCCGACTAAATCCACGCAACCAAAAATTAAACGCCATGGCTTTTCCCAGTTCGGATTAAATTCCATTAGTGATTCCCCTTGTTGCCTGGGAGCTTATGACCTGCCGCTCTGAACTCTTTAATGAGCGCCGTTTCCCTTGTTCGAGAGGCAGTCTTTCCTAAATGATTTTCAAGAATTTTTGATTCGAACCGATGACCGTATAACCGTCCCAATTTCTTTACTTGCGCCTCGGCTCGTTTGGATTGCCCAAGCTTATTCAAGCCTTGAGCGCTTTCACCAATTTTCCAAATTTCGCCTGTTTCAGCGTTGACGATTTGATAAACGTGCGTTGGGCCTTGGTATCTGAGATCATTCTTTTGCAATTGGGACTTTCGATGAGGTGCCCCCGACGCATGCTTGCCGAGGATAATTTTCTCGCCTTTCGGACCTTGTTGGGGTAAGGCGTTGACGGGTAATTTTTGTTTTACCTTCTCTTCAATACATTTCCTGAGACCAACGGCATCTTGACTTGTTGTAGGAATGGATTGAAGAAGCCTTTTTGCTTTTGTCATACTATGAATAATTTCTTTCGCATTTCTTTCGAAAAAAGGTAAATCGCGAGAAAAAACGACGACAAGACCTATGGCTAAGCAACTAAAGATTTTAAAAAGATGTTTAGAAAATGTTTTCATTTTAGAATATTGTTTTTCCCTCCGCTCCTTCTTGTTCGGCAAGATGCTCAAAAAATCGGCGAAGGAGGTCCCGACGACGGAATTATACGGTAACGGTTTATCTTCGCAAAGATTTTCAATATCTTCTCTACGCCTAGCGTATGTCCAAAAACCAAAGACTCCTAAAAAACAGAATTATAAGCTGTTCAAAAGGGGGGCTTTTGTTGATTTTCGAAACACAAAACTAAAAAAAACAACACGTTGAGAGGGTACGGCATTTTAGCAACGGTTATAGTAGAACCCTTAGAGAATCGCTTCTTCCATGCTTACGGGTCGCACTTATTTTATAAAGCTCACGGATCTTTAAAGAGAAAAACGGATCGCATCCATGCTTTGATCTTTATCCAACTCATTTTCTTAAAAAGATCACAAAAGCGCGAATTTGCCTTCATCGAAGGACTCCGAAAACATCCTTTACCCAAAGGCCAGGGTAAGAAAAAAGGCGTCATAAGGCAAGAAAATTCAACTTATGGATGAAAATTTTCGTAAAATTTCGTCTTGAGAACCCTTCCTGTCTGGCCAGCTGTCATTCTTCCTATGTCCTTAATCATAACAATTTTTTTTGCTATTCATCTTCTGGTTCATGAAGCATATCTACGAATTCTTTAAAATTATTGGCAATAAAAAATACTCCTCAATGTGCCTCATTTTCGGAATACAATTTTGACAAAAACTCGTCGAAACTGTTGGCTATTAGGGTGAGGTTATCGTAATTTGGAATTTCGCCGTTGTTTGCTTCCGTGTCGTGGTTCCAAAAATATATATTTCCCCTATCTTTACCAACAATTGATAGTAACATCAAATTAGCACCACAGTTTCTCGTAATACAAATCATATTTGCAGGAATCCTTTTAGAGTAATTTGTATTATATAAAAGTAAATTAGAATATTCCCTAGAAGTCACGCCTAAAACACACTCTATCCATTCACCATTCTTAAATCCGTCTTTCTCAATAAAATCTATATGTTGTCTATTAGGAACTCCTCCATTAACAGCTAACAAAAAATTTCTAAAATCCTTTGGAAGACTACTCGATCGAAAAAACACACTTTCTATTGCTTTTAAGATATCCTCTGTTAACTCGCATTTTCCCCTATCAAACATTATTCCTCTATATTCTATCATTGAAAATCTCCTAGTTTTGCTCGTACTATCGCTGCTCCACCGGTGTGACTAATGGCAGCATTAAGATCTGTGGGTATTAACTCCATCGTTTCGCAATCGTGGTGATGATGCCATGTGTAACCATCTGGTCTTTTGTTAATTCCAACAAATCCAGCGGCTTTGTCTGCCTGTAATGCATCTTTGTTGTTGTCACCTGTTATTTTTATTTTTACTCTTCTTATGCTATATCTCGTGAAATCAGGGAATCCAGAGCCTGTAAAAGGAACCCCATGAGGATATTTTCTCTGTAACGCCGAAGATAATTTACTCATATCAAACATTCTTCCTGCATATTCAGCATTCATCGGAGTCCTTCCTCCTACTGGCCTTACTAACGTACCCGCCGTCGTCCTTGGGCTCTGCGCGACTGTTGCCGAAGTTCTTGCTGCTGCGGATGAACGGGAAGCAGCTGTGGCCGCGGGTCTCTGCGCTTCCGCTCTCGTTCTAGCGGCCCCCCTCATTCTGGCTCGGACGCCGTGTCGGGCAACCTGCTCTCCGACAAAATCAAACGTCTTTTTAAAGGATGCGTACAACCGAGGATTCCCCTCTGCAGCGTTAGCCGCCGCTACATCCGCTCCGTACCTCGCAACCAGACTTGCGACCCAGTCTATTCCGAGGCCTGTTCCAAGGCTGGCTCCGTAGGCGAGCAAGGAAGCGCCGCCGGTCTCAAGAGCTGCAGATGCGGCTGCCGTCCTCTTGGGCTTTTTTAAAAGTTGCTTTTTGTTGTGCGGTGGGGCTACACTTAATGTATGGCTGGGTTCGAGCACACGAAGGCTTGCGCTCACAAGGGTTTCTGCGACCGGAGGCGTTTGGTGTGCAGAAAGATCGGGCAGCCGAGCTTCAACGCAAAAAATGCTCAAGAAAAGAAAGAAAAATGGGGCGAATTGCATTCCCATCCCAATTCCTTTAACGATTTTCACTCTTTTCCGCCTTTTCCTTCTCAGCTTCTTCGGCGAGACGAACGTATTCCTCGAGTTCTGCCTCAAATTCCGCTTTGCGCCGTTCTTCGGCTGTAAGCCAAGGCTCGGGCATTGGGATTTCAGGAAAATCGTGAAATCTACGGATGCGATTAAGGATTGTCATGAATTTTTTTGGGGCTGACACCTGAGATTCTCAACATAACTCTCTTAGAAGCTTTTTTAAATCCTTTAAAAGCATCTTTGGATTGCCGACGTTGAACCGCCACTCACACTCTTTTAGAAACAAGTAAAAATG
>BNTO01000096.1 GCA_025996655.1 Alphaproteobacteria bacterium | reverse complement strand
AACGCAAGGTCACCGATAGCGAACGCGAAGCCGTTAATATATGCCGTGATGATTTTCATGGTGAAGGAAACTATGTCCTTTTACCTATAGGAAGGTGACACGTCCACTTTGTTTGGTAACAATTCCTTAGTAACAATCATTCGATCCCATACAAGATTTCTCCTAATAAACCTCCGGATGATACCCTCCTCCTGGGGAAGTTGGTGCTGTATCGCAAAAGTTTGGGGCTGCGGTCTGTCTGCAGGACAGGGGTAGCCGGAGGACAACCCACCACAAACAATTAAAAATAAAAGCGCTACTTTTTTGCAACAAACAGCCATAGCCCCAAAAACTCATTAACGAAGCTTATATTAGACCTCCTGTAAAAGTCAGTTCTCACAGTTTTTCAAGTTTTGGGTAGTTTTGGCTGTTTTTTTGAAAATTAAAGCTCCACAAAAGCGCGAACACAAACTTTTTGGCACCTCCTTGACAAAACCGATCCTCCTCATTGAAACCGATGATTTTTTTCTTCTTTTACAGGAGGTCTATTTTATTGTGACAAACATTTTCTGTGAAAGTCAATGGACGACTAAGTAAGGCGCTCTCCAACATTTGTTCAAGAACATCGAAATAAGACAAGCCGGCATGGCGGGCGATGTCGGGATAGAAGGACGTTGGCGTCATGCCGGGTTGCGTATTGAGCTCAAGCAAATAAACCTCATCGCGGCCATAAATGAAATCAAGCCGAGCAATCCCACGGCATCCCAACGCCTTGTAAGCTCTTTCCGCTTGTTTCCCAACCCAATCATAAACATCCTGTGGAATCTCGGCGGGCATAATATGCTCGGATTCGCCTTGGGTGTATTTCGAGTCGTAATTCAAAAATTCGCTATGCGGCCGAATTTCAATCGTTCCAAGGGAGCGCCCTTCATAGACGCCTGTCATAATATCTTTCCCAGGAATATACTCTTCGACCAAAATGTCGGGGCAATACGCCCAGTTTTTCAAAGCGTTTTCCAAGATGTCTTGCGATTTGACGATACAAACGCCAAGACTCGACCCTTCATTCCTTGGCTTTAGGACGTAAGGAAAGCGAAAATCATGGGAACCCGCCAACAAATCTTCTTGGGAGAACACGCCCCATTGGGGGCCTTTAATGCCGAAATGCTCAAAAATGATGCGCGAATAGACTTTGTCCATGGCCAAAGCCGAGGAAAGGACATCGGAATGCGTATAAGGAAGAGTGAGCATTTCCAAAACGCCCTGAATCAGGCCATCTTCGCCGCCCACGCCGTGCAAAGCCAACAAAAGGACGTCGGGCGCGGCCGCTTCAATATCTTTAACAAACTTAAGAAGATTGTGTTCCACATCGATCAAGCAAACGTCGTATTTCCAGGATTCTTGAAGAACTTCCAACATTTTTTTGCCTGACCGAAGAGAAATTTCCCGCTCCCCAGACCAGCCGCCCGCCAAGATCGCCACTTTTCGAATGTTTGTCCGCGTTTTTAATTTTTTTCTTTTTTCCATGTGCGCGCCTCAGCTTAGGCTTCTCCCTTTCTCTCCCCCACAATATCAATTTCCCACTCTAGCCACACGCCTTTTTTTTCGAAAACGCGTTGGCGGACTTGTTCGCCCAGATCCTCCAAATCCGAAGCTGTTGCGTTGCCTTTATTAAGCAAAAAATTAGCGTGCTGTTCGGATATCTGCGCGTCGCCTAAAGAAAGTCCGCGGCACCCTGCCTCATCAATAAGCTGCCAAGCCTTGGGCCCATCGGGAGGATTTTTAAAGGCGGAACCCGCTGTGCCTACAGTTGCTTCTAATTTTATTTTTTTTTTACGTTCTTTAAGAAATTGTTGATGACGTTTC
Organism: Alphaproteobacteria bacterium; assembly: GCA_025996655.1. GTDB lineage: Bacteria > Pseudomonadota > Alphaproteobacteria > BNTO01 > BNTO01 > BNTO01. The sequence goes on along the minus strand of BNTO01000096.1, from coordinate 2,676 downwards.
TGGATTTCTTCACGCGATTTTTGGCCAAGTTTGAAGCAAACGTGCGTCACAACACTTCCTTGCGGCAACCCACCGTTGCGATAGGTCATCGGCAAATCCTTGCGCTCTAGGCGTTTCACATTCCCTTTTTGGTCAACAAATTCGATTCCTTTCAAAAAATCGGAAACTTCAAAGCCGTGGGCCCCTGCGTTTTTGGCGACTGCGCCACCCAACGTTCCAGGGATCCCTATTAAAAATTCGAGATTTGTGGCGCCTTTTTGTTCCGCGATCCAGCAAACGTCGGCGTTACGCATGCCGGCCGGAAAGACGCCCTCTTCTTTGTCCCCACCTTTTGCCAGGATCTCTTCCCTTGTGGGGGGCACAAGCTGCACCGTAATTCCTTTCAAACCACCGTCGCGAATCAGTGTATTGGAAAGGGCTCCCAAAATAGGGAAGGTAGGAGGCGTTTCCTTTGTTGCTTGTATTTGAAACAAACGCACAAGACTTTCTGTTGTTTTAGGGCGAAAAACGCAAAGAGCTGCGCCGCCTGTCTTAAAGGAAGAGCGCGCCCCAAGAGAAACATTCCAATCAAATTCATTGGGGAAACTTGTCAATATTCCTAAGGCCCTTTGAATATCTTCTAATTTCACAGTCCCTAAAATTCCTCATAAATTTTCGCCATCATATCGCTAATGCTTCCCGCTCCAAGCCCCAAAACACAATCGCCTTCCTTCGTTTCTTTTTTGAGGATTTTCGCCAAGTCCTCCGCATCTTTCGCACAAAAGACATTTTTGCAACCTTCCTCTTGAAGGCGTGCAGCCAAAGCCTCCGGCGTGTAGCCCTCAAGAGGAGCTTCCCCCGCCGCATAAATGGGCATAATAATCACGCCATCCATTCCTTTAAGGACGTCCACAAAAGCGTCAAACAAATGGGAGAGGCGCGAATAACGATGCGGCTGGAAGACCGCCACAACGCGCGCTGCCGGCGTTTGCCGCGCGGCTTGCAAAACAGCCCGAATTTCCTCAGGATGATGCGCATAATCGTCTACAAAAGTCCTTCCTTCTTTATTTCCTAAAAGGGTGAAACGTCGCTTGACGCCTTGAAATTTTTTGAGCCCCGTCCGGCAAATCTCAGGCGCAATATTTAACTCAAAAGCAACCGCTAAGGCCGCCAAAGCGTTCAGAATATTATGATTCCCAAACATAGGAATAAAAATATCTTCAATCACGCGTGACGGCGTGATCCCCGGCCCCGAAGGGCTTAGCATGAGCGGGATATCGCGCGTAATCAAAATGTCAAACAACGTCCCCCCCGCGTTGGGCCGAATATTTTGCGCTTTAAAATGAGGTGCCCCCTCCAGCCCATACGTCACAAAACGGCGATCCACCTTTTGCGAAAAAACCTTGCGTACGCGTGGGTGGTCCCAACACAACACCGCCAAGCCATACAGCGGCAAATTTCGCACAAATTGCCGAAAAGCGTTCTCTAAATTTTCTTCCGTTTTGTAATAACTCATATGTTCGGGATCAATATTGGTCACAACATGAATGATCGACGGCAATTTTAAAAAAGATCCATCCGACTCATCCGCCTCCGCCACAATCCACTCGCCCGTTCCTAGGCGGGCATTGGTTTGGTAGGTATTGAGGATTCCTCCGTTGATGACGGTGGGGTCCAAACGGGCCTCGCTTAGGAGGCTTGCGATGAGCGATGTCGTTGTTGTTTTCCCATGAGTTCCGGAGATCGCAATAGATTTTTGGGAGCGCATAATCTCGGCAAGCATTTCCCCGCGCGTAATAATGGGGATTCCGTAGTGGCGCGCCGCCACAACTTCGCTGTTTGTTTCGGAAATGGCGCTTGACACCACCAAAGCTTGCACGCCACGAATATTTTTTTCGTCATGCCTGATGGTAATAGGGATTCCAAGGGCGCGCAAGCGGCGCACGTTGGCATTTTCGGACGCATCACTGCCGCGAACCGCATAGCCTTGATTGTGCAGAATTTCAGCGATGCCGCTCATGCCGATGCCGCCAATGCCAACAAAATGAAGGGACCTTGTCGAATAAAAAGAGAAAAAAGACACGCGCACAAAATTTAGGGAAAGAGGCTCGCCTAAAGTATAGCCTGAATGGGCGAAAAACGCCGGACTTTTTGTTGGGGAAAACCTTATTCTAAAACCTTCGACAACGCTTATGGGACTAAAACACCGAATTGCCTCCGGCAAAGACTCGAGCATTTCCCCCTTCTCCAGAGGCCGGATCCTATTTCACAAATTTTCAATCGTCGTCTCCTCTCTCCGCTGAGTCTTCGTATAGCCTAATCCGCTCGGCTGTCGTCAGATTTCCGTATATGCGATAAAGAGCGGTTTTAGCCTGGTCATTTCCCTCAGCTGCAAGCTCGTCGATCGCTTGTAGAGCATCCATGCATAACCACGCTCCAGTTTTAGCCGCCATCTCGCCCCTGTTCAATTTGACCCATCCAGCCATAGTGTCAAGCAACCCCATTATTTGGCTACGCTTCTTGTCTTTCCTCGCTTTAGCGAATTGTATAATCTGACTCATGGCCTGCTCTCGTATAGCTAAAGGAATCATCTTTTCGCAAAGGCAACACGCAAGTTCCGAAGCTGTATACACACTCTTACCTCTCTTTAGGATATCTACAAGAGCCCATAAGCCTGCTTCGCGCACCTCTAAAGGA
>BNTO01000095.1 GCA_025996655.1 Alphaproteobacteria bacterium | reverse complement strand
CACAAGCAAGGCAGAGGGCGTCCAGGTTTTTATTGGGGCCGAAAATCAATATTTTGATGTTTCGGGCTGTTCGCTGATTGCGTCGCCCTATAAATCCCCCGACAATAAAATCATCGGAGCCCTTGGCCCTACGAATATGGAATATCGCAGGGTGATTCCTCTGGTCAACTACACGTCCAAAATTGTGAGCCAATTGTTGAAGGATCGTGTTTGATGTGGAGGGCCGGTTTAGAAAGACTCAGGAAGCTCTCCCTTTTCGAATCTCATCTTCAAAGGTTTCAGCTTCAGTTCCGCTTAAATGATAGCGTAAATTACATAAGCGAAGCTCTTCGATCATCTGGTCCGTCATATTTTTGTTACAAAGAATTTCTTTCAACTTATGGATCAAGTTCGGCGTATCTTGAAGCTCGTAGAAAAGCATGGCTAGTTTGTTTTCACCGCTAGGACCCTTGGAGCTTAGCAAAGCGTAAGCCTCTTGCGCTGAAAGTGAGGCTAGCGCTTCCACAAAGAAGGTCAGAATTCGAGAAGGCATGGGGTAGCCAACTATTGTTGAAAGCAATTCTTTCCTCTGTTCGGAAGTCATCGTCTGCAAACAATTGAGCATAGCATCAACATTTTTGCTGTCCGAAAAACACGTTTTTTCAAAATCGAAACTCAAGTCTGATATCCAAAAGTACAAGCCGGAGTGATATATGTCTGTTGTGCTGTATTTAGAAAGTTCTTCTTTAAAAGTTCGACGAAGTAAGTCATAGGCTTCCTCGGGGGAAAGAGCTCCCAAAAACGGTAGTGCGCATCTAGCATCTCGTTCGTTTTTCGGCTCTAAGACGTAAGCCACAATAACTTCAGGTTTTATTTCCTGTAAAAGTCGTCGGACTTTCCCATTAACTTTTTCTTCCCACAGAAAGCTTAGGTCCATTGTTTTACTGCTTTTTAGTAGCTTTCCTAGCGGCTCGTTTAGCTCACCGCTCAATGCGTCCTGATTTAAACAAGACTGCAAGGATAGCAATGCGTTCTCCGAACTTTCATTGTATTTGTAAATCCAGGTCCTAATCAAGCGAGGATCTAATAAGGTTGCAGCAACGGCGAGAAGGTCCTCCCAATAAACTTTTCCCTCTGTTTTTTTGTTCTCGGCAAAAAATTTACAAAAGTTCCGAAATTCTGGGCTTCTACCGAAAGTTTCTAAAATAGGCATAAGATCCGCGATAGCCTGCGCTCGGGCCTCTGTTTTGTTTAATAAACTGTCGTTAAGCAACTCCGCCGCGAAGCTCGCAACGGCATGTTCGAACACGTATTCTGATTCTAGGAGCTTTTCCTTTTGCTGGGCCGAATCCTGGCATGGGCGACTAGAGGAACCCGAGGCTACCTCCTCCAGGTCCGTAGCGACGTCGTAAATAAAGTTAGGTTCTTCCACGAAATCTTCAGCCGCATCAACTCCTACCTTTGACACTGCGCCGATAGCCAGACTTACGCGTTCCGTATCCTTCCAAACTTTCGTTGCAGCCCCGAAGTCGCCCTCAATAAGAGGCGCTTCCTTTTCTATATAGTCTCGAATGCGTGTGTTTACCAAATTTCTGCACCACACGTTATCCCTACCAGACAAGTCTGTAGCCAGTTTTTTGCCAGAAAGTGAAATAACCAGAGGCGGAAATTCCCCTGATGCGACAGTGGCTTCAAACGCTGCTTTAAAGGCCTCCTCATCCCATGATCCTTTTTTGAGCAACCCCCTCGGGCGTTAAAAGTTCAGGTCCCTTTAACGTCCCGTTTTTAAAGTCTTGCAAAATTCTTTTTGCTTGCAAAATTTGTTCCGGAGTCGCGGGAAGAATAGCCCGTCCCTGCATCTCGGCAACTTGGTAAAAATAACTTCCTAGGAAAAGGAAGGGAAAGAGGAGGTTTTTGTTCTTTATCATTTTTATGCACGCATATCCTTTCTTTATACCCTAATTATGACGGCCAGTAGGAAATTATGTCAAGATATTTTTTCGCCCATGTTTTGCAAAAAGCTTGTTACGACCGAATCCTTAAAACTCTTTTTAAAAGGATGACAAACGGGCATGTATACGTTACGTTCGCGGCGGTTAGAAAAGGTTCCATCAAAAAATAGATGCTTGTCAAAAGAGAGACGGCCTCTGCGTTGAGGCCTAAGTATTTTTGTAAAATGCCCGTCATCACAATAATCCCGCCGCCTGGGATGGAAACACAGGAAAACTGCGCGATGGCCGTATAAAACGCAAAGAGAGCGTAGGCCTGAAAAGACGGGAACCCAAGGCCAAACATAAGAGAGAGCGCTAGGCCCGAGAGGGCTATATTAATAATGTCTCCAATGGCATGAACATTAACCGTCGCTGGGATGACGAGCCGCGTGAAAGATTCGCTTTTGGGAATATTTTTTTCAACCGCTTGAAGCGTAAGAGGGAGCGTTGCCACGCTTGACATGGTGCTAAAGGCTGTGACGATAGGGGGGGAGCATATTCTTAAAAAAAGTCCCTGCCGTACGACCCTTGAAGCGCGCCGCAACAAAATAAGCCAGCATAATAAAAGGAATAAAGGCGACAAAACTGAGCATAAAAACGTGACTAAATTCTTTTAAAAACGCACCGGGAAGAGATTCTTTAGAGATTTTAAGAATGAACCCAAAGACATAAAGAGGAATAATCGGGATAAAGAGGGCTAGGAGGGCTTTTTCCGAAACATCTTTCATTTTAGAAATGCTCTGTTTAAGCGCGGCAAGGTGACTGGGATGCGCGAAAAGTCCTAACGAAAACAAGCCTTTAAGCATGTTCCCCGGCACGCTGGCGCTATCCATTTTATTATAATGGCTGGTTCGAAAACGCGTTAAAAAGGAGGACTGCAGCGCATTAATCCAAAACGCAAAAAGAAGCGAAAAGAGCATGGCTCTATCGGTTGAAAAACTTTGAAACGGAAACGGCCAAAGCGTCTGAACATTTTCCGAAGAATGGACGGCAACGGGCGAGTGCGCCGTCACAAAATCTTGAAGAAAAAAACGCCCCACCCCATACGCATAGCCAAGCGCCATAAAGATAGAAAGAAGGACGCCTAAAAAGACACAGCCTACAATGCGGGTGGCGTCTTTTTCATAAAAAATAAGGGACGAAACCAAATAGCTAAAAATAACCACAGGCAAGAAAAAGACCAAAATGTCTTTGATGGTACAGCTCACCGAATAAAAGAAAGACGCGGTAACATTTGAAAGAAAAGGCGCAAGGAGGATCCCTAGAGATAGGGAACAAAACACTTGGAAAAGAAGACTTTTCGCTAACGCCTTAACTTGAAAACTTTTACTCATACTTTTTTGTTCTAAAAAATTCTATTCGGAGTAACCTCAAACTTTACTTGAAAAATAAACTTTCCGCCAAGCCGCAATGATTTCCGTCGCTATGTCGATAAGGGAAAGAAAAGACGACAGGAGATATCCAAAAGTGAGGAAACAAAACATCCAAAAAAGAAGACTTTTCGCTAACGCCTTAACTTGAAAACTTTTACTCATACTTTTTTGTTCTAAAATTCTATTCGGAGTAACCTCAAACTTTACCTAAAAAATAAACTTTTAGCCCGCCAATAATCATTTCCGCGGCCATCGCTATCAGGAAAATTCCCGATACCTTTTCCAAAATCACCGTTCCATTTTTTCCCAAAAGTTTCAGAAAGAAAGAACTAAAAGAAATAAGGATATACGTTACGGCAACAATAAGTGCCATAGCCCCCACAACAAGAAACGGTTCAACGGCACTAATTTTCTTCGAGTCTTCCACCAAGCGGACGAGGGTGGTTAGCGTAGCGGGCCCCACAAACATAGGAAACGCGAGCGGACACAAGGAAATATCGTGGTGAAGCGCTTGCTCAGGGGACGCTTCATCCGAAGGAGCTTTCGGGCCCGAATAAAGGAGGCCCCAAGCAGCCACGCCTAAAAGAATCCCTCCTCCCACGCGGAAGGCTGCAGCAGAAATGCCGAGAGCTCCTAGAAGGAGTGACCCAAGGGCTGAAAACGCAACGCCAAAAGAAAGACCGTAAACGCACATTTTTAGGGCGGTCCGCTTGCGTTCGCTGTCGGTGTAAGTCTGGGTACAAGAAAGAAAAAAAGGGAGAATAATCTGGGGGTTTATAACAAAAAAAAGCACGATGACGTAGCTACCAAATTCCTCAAACATAAATCCCTCGTAACAAAATATCCGCTCCATACTAGCTTGCAGAAAATGTTTTTGTCAAATTGGGAACGAGGGGGGAGGGAAGTTCACAGTGCTCTCGAGCAGTCTCAAACCATATGAACTTATACAGAACCTACTTACCACCCGACACGTGACTTTTTAGACCAAAAATCGGTCTTTTTTTTTAAATTCTACGTTAAAAAAAATAACAAGATTCCTTGTTTTTGTGTCAACGCCATTTAGGAATGTCACCCTTGAGCCTTCCCGATGAGCCCGAAACGGATACGCCTAGCCGGCTGATAGCGGTAGGAATTCCCTTGGTGTTGTGAGCAAGGCCTCAACAACAGCCTTCACCTCTTTC
>BNTO01000094.1 GCA_025996655.1 Alphaproteobacteria bacterium | reverse complement strand
ATGCCATCGTTCGTGTTTAACGTCAAGAGGATGGTTGTACTGAAACAGGAATACAGATGTTAAAACAGCAGAGATCTGTGGGAAAAGAGGAATGACGCTGACAAAAAGGGAAGATAAAGGTCAAAAAAGGAACTTTTTCGTACTTTCTCCTTTTAAAAATCGGATTTTACGACAAAAATTTTGCAAAACTCATTCTTTCTCTTCTTCGGGGGGTGAGCTGTTAGGTTTCAACAGGGCCAGGCAGGAAGTCTGAAAAGATTAAAAGGCTTGAAGACAGATTCTGACAGAAAGCGCCCTTCCCTGCTCTATCTTCCTTCCAACACACAAAACGCCAAAACGTAGGGGGGCTCATCGGAAAAGCTAATGTGCACGTGGAAAGTTCCTGAATCAAGCAAAAAAGGCGACTTTTGCTCTAAAAGCGCCAAAACTTTTGGAGAAAGGAAAACTGTGGGGGCGCTGCGATCGTGATGACGAATTTCAAAATCATGCCACGTTAAGTTTTGCATTCCACCCAAAGCTTTAACTATGGCTTCCTTTCCTGCCCAGGTCTTGGCAAAACCACCCTCTAAGTTTTTTTTATAATAATGGGTTTCCAGAGGCGTCATGAGGCGTTTTACGGCTTTCTCGTCCTGCCGGCTCAAGAGGTTTTTGACGCGGCGGCGGTCAACCAGATCCGTCCCAATTCCTAAAATCATTTTTCACGCAAGAAGGCAAGGAAAAAAGAGGGCCTCCCCCTCAAAGTTTCTTAAAAATCAAAAGAGCATAGCTAACCCTGCCAAAAAGTACAATCTCAAGCTGGAAATCCTGCCCGCCCGACAATAAAAGGGATTTACTCGAAACGGATTTATTGCTAGAAAGACGGAAGGAGATTCGCAGCAAGGAACCTGCTTTTTGTTGAATAATCGGGAATATCTTTTAGAAAAAGGAAAGAGTAGACTCAGAAAGGGAATATATTTTATGGGGATTTTGGCTTTGAGTTCGTGCTCTCATCATCGTCCTTCGGACGCGCTGGAGGAGAAAACGTCCTCCGTTGCCGCGTCAAAATCTACAAAATCCAAAGACAAACTCCCAACAGAATGGGATCTTAGCTCTTTGTACAAAGCGTGCGATGCGCCTGAGATCCAAAAGGATCAAGAGGCCTTACAAAAAGGAATTGCCTCTTTTTGCGCGCACACCAAAGGAAAGCTTACCGTTTCAAATTTGGCGGCGGCGCTCGATGCCTACGATGATCTCATTCGAAAGGCAACAAAACTGGGCACGTACGCTTTTCTTTACTACCAAACGCGCTTGCATGACGCGCAGGCTTCCGCCTTTTTCCAGAAGTTTTCCGAGTTTGAAACGCACGCGTTCTCCAAACTTTCCTTTTTCCCTGTAGAAACGCTGACGTTGAATTTTGAGGCGCTCCAGAGGCACATGAAAGCGACGCCGGCGTTAGCGGTTTATAAGGCCTGGATTGAAGACCTTTTCAAAAATAGGAAACACGTCCTTTCTACGCCCGAAGAAATTATTTTGGCCAAGGCCGACCTCGCCGGCGGGGCGGCCTGGCGTAAACTTTACGACGAAGTTCTTTCTCACATTGATTTCTCTTTGAACGGGAAAAAATGCAAGCTTGGAGCTATCACTCATAAAATGGCCCATGGAAAAACGAACGAGATTCGCAAGAAAGCAGCCTTGTCTCTCGAAAAAGGTCTGAAGGACCATGAACTGATCCTCCGTAGTCTTTACAACAATATTCTCCTTTCTTGGAGCGTAACAAATGAGATCCGTGGTTATAAAACGCCAGAAGAACAGCGTTTTGTAAGCGAGAGTATGGATCCTGAAACGGCGTCCGCCATGATTGCCGCGACGGTTGAGGCCTATCCGACGCTGTCTCAGAGGTACTACAGCATTAAGGCAAAAATTTTAAAACAAAAGAAACTTCAATATTGGGATCGTTCTATTCCTGTAAAGTTAACAGATGTTTTTAGCAAAAAAATAACATACCCTCAGGCCGTTGAAAAAGTTTTGTCTATCTATAAAACATTTTCGCCCACGTTTTTTGTGCTCGCCCGAGACCTTGTGGAAAACGGCTGGGTAGACGTGTATCCCAAAGACGGCAAGAGGGGGGGGGCGTTTTCTGACTCGTCCAGCGTCGACACCCACCCTTTCGTCATGCTGAATTTTATGGGGAGTCAGAGGGCTTTGCTCACGCTTGCTCACGAATTGGGCCATAGTGTTCATCAAAGTTTGGCCCGACAAAATCGGCAGCTTGTCGCCAATCCAGCTTTAGCTCTCTCGGAAACGGCTTCAACTTTTGCCGAAAAACTTGTTTATGATCATCTTTTAGTCCATACCTCGAAGCGGCGCGAAAAAATTGAGCTCATGTGCGCCTATCTCGACGATGTGATGAATACGGTTGTTCGCCAAGTAGCATTTTTCCGCTTTGAGCAAAAGGCCCACCGCCTTCGCCAAGAGCGTGAATTAACAAGCCAAGATTTAGACAAAATTTGGAGAGAGACGCAGGCAGAGGCGCTGGAGCCGGCCCTTGAGATTCATCCTTGTACCGACCGTTTCTGGGCCTATATTCATCATTTTTTTGAGTCCCCGTTTTATGTGTATTCCTACGCGTTTGGGCGGCTTTTTGTGGAAGCGCTCTATCAGGAATATGTAAAAAACAAGGCGGCCTTTGTTCCAAAATATGAAAAGATGTTGGCCAGCGGAGGAACCCTACGCTACGACGAAGCCGCCACCTTGGTCGGGATCGATTTGAAGGCGAAACAGTTTTGGAAAGGGGTGTTGAAACTTTTGGAGAACCAGGTGGACCAATTGGAAACGTGGTGTAGGGAAGAAGGGATTTTGTAAAAAAGGAAGAACATGAGTTGGCTTACAGATTTTGTTCGCCCTAAAATCCAGGCTCTTTTGGGGCAGCCTGCGCCTGAAATCCCTATTGATTTGTGGGTTAAGTGCCCGAAATGCGAACAAATGATTTTTCACAGGGAGTTGCAGGAAAACTTTCGTGTTTGCCCCTTTTGCTCCTACCATATGCACCTTTCCCCCCTGGAGCGCTTCAATTTTTTGTTTGACGACGCGCAATATCACATTCTTCCCCTTGAAAAAACGCACGACGATCCTCTTCAATTTAAAGATTCCAAAAAATATACAGATCGCCTTAAAGAATATCGCGCCAAAACAAAGCAAATTGATGTGTTGGCTGTCGCCGTTGGAGATATTGGCGAGCAAAAAACAGTCGTTTCAGTGATGGATTTTAATTTTATGGGCGGATCGATGGGCGTTTTCGTTGGCCACGCTTTTTATGAGGCGGCCGACAAGGCTGTCAAGCAAAATCTCCCTTTTGTTGTTGTGACGGCTTCCGGAGGCGCGCGCATGCAAGAGGGAATTCTTTCGTTGATGCAAATGCCCAAAACGGTTATGGCCGTTGAAAAACTGGCAGAAGCGCACTTGCCCTACATTGTTGTTCTCACCGACCCCACCATGGGTGGGGTAAGCGCATCGTTTGCTATGCTGGGCGATGTCGCGATCGCCGAAGCCGGCGCGCTTATTGGGTTTGCGGGGCTGCGCGTTATTGAAGAGACCATCAAACAAAAGCTTCCTCCCGAATTTCAACGCTCAGAGTTTTTAAAAGATCACGGCATGCTTGATAGCGTTGTGCACCGCAAAGATTTAAAGAAAACGTTGGGAAAAGTGTTGTCTGTTTTGTGCGGCGCGCTTGTTGCCCCTGAAAAGGCTGTTCGCACATAGGAAAAATAGGTAGGCCTGAGATGGCGAGCAAATATTTCATCAAGAATCAAGAATCTAGAACCTTTCATTTGCTTGTTGTCGGCGACTCCAAGTAGCACATCTTGTACACTTTTCTTGCTTTCTAACCAACGCCGTTAGTTTTCCACATATTTCGTCTGTCTGGATGTCGGAAGCCGTTGGCTCAGCATACTCTTCCATCTTCTTACGTTTTGCACTCTCCAATTCTTGAAGAGTGTTTTTTGCGGAGGCTAGCCCTTTTTGAGCTTCTGCAATTTCATTTGTCATTATAGCGTCCCTGTCGGTGCCACTATCTTCTAGGAGTAACCATTGCATGAAAGGATAATTCCCTCTTGCATAACTTGTTACACCAAGCACAGAAGGCCAGGAAAATACGTACTTTAACGCAGTAAGAAACGACGGCTGTACGTTGCGTGGATCTAGACCTATGAAATAACTTATGGCATGTCCAAATTCGTGGTACGGCTTTTCGGTCGCTGTTAAGCTTCTGGTGTTACCGTTTATTGTGTTGGTCTTGTCCTCAAAGTCCTTCTGGAAATAGAAGCATATAGCATTTTGTTCCACACTATCTTGGGAAAAACAATAGCCCCCATCCGGATCTTCTTTAAACCAAAGTTCAAGAGTTGTATTTGATGTTCTTTTGTACGTTAGGAATTGATACCGAATAATAGGGACAAAACAACTTTGCGCGTACGACACTGACGCGTATGAAGAAAGGAGATACATTAGCGCTAACAACGCGGATGAAGCTGTTTTGCCCGCACGGAATGAG
>BNTO01000093.1 GCA_025996655.1 Alphaproteobacteria bacterium | reverse complement strand
CCGGACTCAGGAACCGCCGTAATAAGAACCTTGAGACGAAACCGCCCTTCGGGATCGCACAAAACTCCAGATATTTTGTTGCTAGAAGATTTAGGAACAGTCTTAAGTAGCAGCTGAACAAGCTCTTGGGATAAGATTTTAAGCGGTGATTTTTCGAACATAGATCTATCTATCGTAAGAAACTTATGAACTATCTTTTGGCGCATCGAAAAATCCCGGATCAAGCGCTTCCGCGGTACACTCCATAATTTCTGCGTGTCTATTCTGTGTACCTATTGTTATTGTGTGCTTTATGAATGTCTTAGAATTGCATATATCCAGTGTTAACATATGAAAAGGCCAACTTGTCTTCGTAAAATTATGAACGCTAGTGGTAGGCTTGACAACTAAGGCTGGATTCATCGTAACGAGGACTTCCGTGATCAATTGCGCCATTTCCTCCATTTTTTCCTGCACGTATTTAAAATCCTCGGGAGATAGGGCCGCTGTCTTTGAATTTTGGTCAAATAAATAGTCCACTCTGTATTTTCCATCGACGACTGGGTCGAGTAACGTAATGAACTTATCCGCTAACGCCACTGCGTGATCGGACCGCAGCATGGCTATCATCATGGCGACGAGCGCGCTAAGATTGCCCTGAAGGAATCCATCTTCCGTTGTACAGATACGTAACAGATCCCGAACGACACCTGTTCCTTCTAGGAAAGCACCATTCCACGTATTACTGACCAAATTGAGAATACTACGCCACGCACTACGTCCCGCTACGCCATTTTCTGTGGCGAGTCTTATCGGATTATAAATATGGCTAAGCGCCTGCTTTATGTCTTGGTCTAGGGCCACGGTTGGATCAAATTGAAGCGGGCTATGACCTCCGCCTGTGCAACATAGGGTAATGAGATGTTTTAATGCCGTCTCTGCACAGTCTGCTTTCACGTTTAATTCTTGTTTCCTTTTTGAACCGTGAGTATGTTGCCTCACAAGTTCCATGGCTCCTGGGCTCTGTGCTACGCTATTCGTTGTTGGCCTATGGTTATACGGCTCATAGGCCTCGATCCACGCTTGAAGTTCTCCCTTGTGGGCCGCGTAGCTTTCTTTGCCGCCCTGTAATATCCCCTCGATTTCCTTCGTTTTTTCTTGCAAAGTATTCTCACAATCTTGAATGTCTTTTTTTAAGGGCTCAAGGAATTCATCAAGAATCATGGGAAAAAGTTCCGTTATATCGTCCTCTATGTCAAGTACAAAGGCTATGACGGCGGCTTGAGCTTTCTGTCTTATCGCTGCTATGTCCGTTGTCGCGTCAAGCCTTGTTGAGAATAATACAGCGAGATTACTTGCTACTCCGTAGAGCTGTTTGTACGCATCGTTAGACGCACAACAGTTTTTGGATAATACGGGGATGTTTTCTACTTTGTACTCACTACTTAAGGAAGTTATCACAACATCTGCTGTTTTCTTTGGCGAAGAAAGAGGCAGCGCCAAAAGTAATTTGGCCATTTCCGGCAAACTCAGCGCGGGGGAAAATAATTTTTCATTGTCAGCGGTTTTTTGCCCTAAGGCTTTCTGTATCAAAGCTTGAAATCCAAGATTACTCGAATGGTCAAGGATAGCCATAAGGGCCATAGAAGAAGGAAACAATCTGCAGACAATGCATTGGAATAAGCGTGAAGAATCCTTGGGAAATTTGTTCCCTTGACGAAATAATACCGTGTCATCTTGCCAATTTCCCTCTTTCGCTAATTGAAGAAGTTCTTGATTGCCTTCATTCGTATATATCCATCTCAGGGCAAGAGTTGCAATGTCTTGGTCCCCCCTGGCTAGTGCGTATGCTGCAGTAGGAGCTAGGTATTTAGGGATTCTGGCGGTTACTTCACTGACGGGGCCCATCAGGAATACTACCAGCGTAAGCTTATAAACGGAGCGTATCCTTGTGTTCATTCTCTCTTGTCCTTATGACTTTGTAGGGTTTTCCTATGAAAAACAAATTAATGCTTTAAAAACTTTGCCAAGACATTCGAGAGAGATGAAATATTTTTGAAATATTGCTAGGCACAAAAATTTGTCAGCCCATCTTTAAATGTCGCAAAAATAACTTAACAAAAGGTAAAAATTCATCCCTTGCATCGGACGTATTGTTTTTAGGGAGCCAGCTTCTCATTCCCCCTTACAAGTATTTTTTTTCGGCAATAAGCCAGGCGGCAACTCACAGGCATCAAAAGGAGATAAGCCACCCCTGTAAAAACCATCGTCGCCCACGTAAAGCTATAAGCAAGGCCAATATAAAGCAAAAAGCCCATTGTGATAGAACGCGCGCGCTGGGGAGACGCCGCAGAAGGCCGGCCTTTGAACAAAAAAGTGGGGATCCGACTCACCAACAAAACCGCCACAAAAATCGACCAAGCCGCACAAAATCCCGCCGAAAAAGGGACTTTTATCCACTGATGAATCATAACAGGCAAAAGCAATAAGTACGCTCCTGCGGGCGCAGGGACCCCCGTGGCCAGGCCCTCCATCCAAGCCGCATGCGTATTTTCAATGCTGTGCGTATTGAAACGCGCAAGGCGTAAGGCCATGCCCATAGAAAAAAGGAGGACGGCCGCCCAACCGAATTTTTCGAGGTGATGGAGCGAAAAAACAAAAAAAATGACGGCCGGCGCAATGCCAAACGTTGCAAAATCAGACAAAGAATCCAATTCGGCGCCAAAGCGGCTGGAAGCACCGAGTTTGCGTGCCACGCAGCCGTCAATTCCGTCAAAAAAAGCCGCCAATAAAATAGCTAAAATAGCCAAGGGCATATGGGAAACAAGCGCGGCGTGAATACCTGTCATCCCGCAGCACATCCCGCTGAGGGTCAAAATATTGGGGAGAAAAAAAAGGAGCGGTTTGTGTTCAACGCGAGGGCTTTTTCGCCCAAATTTTTTTCGTCTTGGCGCACGTTGTTCCGCTTGGGGAAGAGGAAAAAGCGGGGAAATCATGATAGCCTTTAATGTCATTTTTCAAGCGAACGCGGAATTCTAACATGTCTTTCAAAGAAAAAGAGGGGAGGAGATTTTTAGGGTTCACCGCAGAAAAAAGACCTTTACAAACAAAAACGTAAAAAACTTAGGAGACGTCTTGCTTTGAAGCTAAATCCCAGAGCTTTCCACTTTTCAAATTTTTCCACTTTGCAAACATTCTTTTTAAAGCGTAGTTGTTGGGCAAACTTTCTTCTTCATCAAGAAAAACCCATTTTAAAGCATACGATTCTTCGCTCACAACAAAATCTTCGTCCTTAATGGCCCTTACATAAAATCGGACATCATAGTGATAATGCTCAGGCACATCTTCGAAAGGAGGAATGAAATGTACGCCAATATCAAAGATCTCCGATTGAACAAACTCAAGCGCGGATACCCCCAATTCTTCAAAAGCTTCCTTTAAGGAAACGCGACGCAGATCAGAATCGCCATCGGCATGTCCCCCTAGTTGAAGCCAATCTCCAAACTTTTTGTGGTGCGTAAGTAGAGCCGCATTTCCCTTACAATTTTCAAACCAACAGCTGGCAGTAAAATGTCCCTCAAGGCAACTTCGCTCAAAGCAATACGGCTCACAAGCTAAGACTTCCAACATTATTTGCTTATCGCGCAACTCAACAGGGTCTTCTGGCACGTAACGTTGGAGTAAATCAATGGTCTTGTGGCGGTGCATAGTCAGTAAGGAACAGGTGAAAAATAACTTGATTAGCTTGGTGCCTTAATATACAATGAGGCTGAAGTTTTATGATAAGACGGTACAACGAAAATAGAACAACGTATTCAAAGAATGATTCCCTTGCTAGACGAAAGACAAAGACGATTATTCCTTGCTAATGAAGCGAAGTCCTATGGTTACGGTGGAGTAAGCGAAGTCAGCAGGATAAGTGGTTTTTCGAGGACAACGATCACAGTAGGGATCAAGGAGTTAGAAAGCGAACCTTCTAAATTTGAAGGAAAAGTAAGGAGGAAAGGAGGAGGAAGACATAACGTCCTTGATAAATATGGCGAGGTTATCTGTGAATATATAAGGGAGATTATTGAAGGAAAAACATATGGAGACCCCATGAGGCCATTATCCTATACCACAGAAAGCCTGAGAAGTGTAGCGAGACAACTGTTAGAAAAACATCAAATAAACATTCATCATGTTACTGTCAGAGACCTATTGAAAACGATGGGATATAGCAAACAGGTGAATCAGAAGATGTTACAAGTAGGAAAATCTCATCCCGATAGGAATGCTCAGTTTGAACATATCAATGCAACAGCATCTGAGTATTTAGATCTTGGAGAACCAGTGATTTCAGTCGATACAAAGAAGAAGGAACTCATCGGAAACTTCAAGAACAACGGACAGGAATATAGGAAAATCAAATCCCCACGTAAGGTTCTTGATCATGATTTTCCAATTAAGGAACTAGGGAAAATCTCTCCCTACGGCGTATATAACCTCAATAAAAACACAGGGTTTGTGAACATCGGAACAAGCCACGATACAAGCGAGTTTGCCGTAGAGAGTATCTTTCGTTGGTGGAAA
>BNTO01000092.1 GCA_025996655.1 Alphaproteobacteria bacterium | reverse complement strand
CTTGGGGAAAAGATTGAAGGCGATAAAAGGGTTTACCCCCGTAGAATTTGTTGCTAAAAAGATGGGGAAAGAGTCGACGGAGTTTGCTCAAGAATTATACAACAAGAATTTGGGACTAGACAGCTAGAAAATTGTGTCTTTAGGAACACATATGCTTCGCGGTACAACGAAAAATTCTCCCCGTTTTTTCCCGAGAGTAAACGTCAGCACTCCTGCGGCCGCCTTGTTTGCGCAATATTATGGTGGTAGGTTCTAGTACGCTGAACTGTATCAAAAATCTTGAATCAAACAGCTATTTTTTTACGTAAACGCTCTCAATTTCTGGAATAATGAAACGATAGGCGAAGGGAGAACATTTCATGATTGTAGGCGTTTTGAAAGAACCTGAGGGAGAGGCGCGCGTAGCTTTAACGCCAAGCGTGATCAAAAAGCTCGCAGAATCGCCATTGCGCCTCGAATTCCGAGTCGAATCTCAGGCGGGGGCGGCCGCGGGCTATACGGACGATCAATTTTCTGCGGCGGGCGCCCTCGTTGAGTCCCGCAAATTGCTTTTAGAGCGCGCGCAAATCCTCCCTTGCGTTCGCATGCCGGACGAAGCCGCCCTGCACGCCCTGCGCCCGCACACCGTTTTGCTTGGGCAACTGAACCCTCTCAAAAACAACGCTGCCTTGAAATCTCTGGCACGCCTAGGCGTTTCCGCCTTTGCCCTGGAGTGGCTTCCCCGCATTACGCGCGCGCAGTCTATGGACATTTTGTCGTCCCAAAACAATTTGGCCGGCTACCAAGCCGTTATTTTAGCGGCCGCTACATTAGGGCGCGCTTTCCCTCTTATGATGACCGCTGCAGGAAGTGTGCCTGCAGCACACGTTTTGGTTGTCGGCGCCGGCGTGATGGGGTTGCAAGTTCTTGCGACGGCCAAGCGCTTGGGCGCGGTTGTTTCCGCGTTTGACGTTCGGGTTGCCGCCAAAGAGCAAGTCGAAAGCCTGGGCGCGACTTTTATTTCTGTCGAGAGCCCCGAAACGGGGGAAGGCCAAGGCGGGTATGCTAAGGCCATGAGCGCGTCCTATCAAATTCTGCAGGAAGAAAAACTGCTCAGCGTCCTACCCAAGCAAGACGTCGTCATCACAACAGCGCAAATTCAAAATAAATCTGCCCCTCAAATTTTAACGAAAAAACTGGTGCGCGCCCTTAAAGACGGCGCCTTAATTTTGGATTTGTCGATAGAAAGTGGCGGCAATTGCGAACTTTCTCAGCCGGATCGCGAGGTTGTTTTCGAAAACAAGCGCATTTTGGCGCCCAGCTGCCTTGTGAATCAGCTCGCCGCAACGGCTAGCCCACTTTTCGCGTCCAACATCGCGGCCTTCATAAAAACACTTTTTCGTTTTGAAAAGGATGCGGTAGCCTTTGATTTGCAGGATGATTTAATTCAAAGTACACTTCTTACGTACGAAGGGCGGCTTGTTCATCCGCTTTGTAAATAGGAGTTTTTATGGGCTTTGCGTTTCCTGATGACGTTTTTTTTCCTCATGATCTCGTCACTTCGACCGTACGCCACATTGCGGAAAAGTCGACCGAAGCTTTGGCCGGACTTGAGGCGCTGCTGAACCAAGTGAAAGATATCCAGTCTCTTTCAACGAAGCTCTTACATGTGCCTGCTTATAACCCAGCGTTTGAAACGTTTGTAGCGAGCTTGGCCATTTTTTTGTTGGCTTGCGTTGTGGGGTATTATGTGGTGTGGAATGTCACGCCTGCGCTTCATTCTCCTCTTATGGCCGTGACCAACGCGATTTCAAGCGTCATCATTATAGGCGCCATTTTAGGCTTTAGTTACCACACCCTCTCCCATACCGCGTCTTGCCTTTCCTTCTTGGCCATCGTTTTGGCGTCTATCAACATTTTTGGCGGATTTTTTATTACGCAACGCATGCTGGACATGTTGAAAAAACGAAAGTAAGGAACGTCTTATGGAGTTTATCGTTCTTTTCTATTATTTTCTTCTATTATTTTTTTTTGTGGGATTTTGTTTTATCCTTGCCAAACGCGGTTTTTCTTCAGCTAAAAAGGTGTTAGTTATACATCTATGGGGTCTTGGAGGAGTGCAGTTTTGTTTCGTTATCCCTCTTTGCCTAGTTGGTACATACCACTTTGGGGCAGTCTTAATCGCTGGTATCTTTGGAGCTGGAATAGGGGGAGGAATTGCGTTTCGAAGCCCTAAGGCGGCTCTTCCCAGATGCATTGCTGTTTTCCATAGTTTAGTGGGCTTGGCTGCCGCATTGGTTGCTGGGTTTATGTTTGTCTTCCCAAGAACTTTTCTAATGGGCCCTAAAAGTGGGAGCTTGGCATATCTCACTTTGTTAATAATTGGCATTTTTGCGATCGTTGGTGCCATCACTTTTATAGGCTCGTTTATTGTTTTTGCGAAACTGCAAGGATTTGTGAAGGGAGCGCAGAGCACTTTAAAAGTCCAAACATTTCTTAACACTATAATGGAGCTCTTGATTCTTGGGGCCCTTGTTGGATTTGTTATCACAGGACAAAGTCTTTTTCTATTCACTCTTATTTCTTTGTCGCTTTACCTTGGTACAAGTCTGATTTTGTCTATAGTCGACAATAAGCCTGGTCTCCTTTCTTTTCCTTATTGGGGTTGGGTAGCGGCATCTACGGGGTTTATTCTGAATTCTTGTCCCATTATTTTAGGCGTCCTCCTAGGACTTAGCCACTGTTACAGAAATAATACAGCGTTTTTTTCCCCTCTCGTTGTCTTGGTTCTAGTGTTTATCAACATTTTTGGCGGAATGTTCAGCACACAGCGCCTCCTTAACACGTTAGAAAAAAACGAATTATGAGGAACGTTTTATGAATTTTAATCCACTTTTCCTTCTTTTGGCGGGATTTTGTTTTATTTTTGCCTTACGAGGTTTTTCTTCGGCGCAGACAGCGCGGCGCGGGAATCTGTGGGGCATGGGGGGCATGCTCCTTGCCCTTATCGTCACGCTTGGAATGACGGGGGGGTACCGCCTAGCCGGAGTTCTAACCGCCCTTGCCCTGGGGGGCGCGATTGGTAGCGCCATCGCGTTTCGCCTTCCTATGGCGGCGCTTCCTCAATTGGTCGCAGCTTTCCACAGTTTAGTGGGTTTGGCCGCTACGCTGATTGCCATCGTTATGTATGCGGTTCCTGGCGCCTTCAAAATTGGAATGCCTGGGACCCACCTAGGACGTTCCGTTTTGCTGGAAATTGGGCTTGGTGCCATCATTGGCGCCATCACCTTTACGGGCTCGCTTGTTGCCTTTGCGAAGTTGCAGGGGATTTTGAAAGGAACACGGGGCGTTTTGCGCCTCCAGCCGTTTCTGAACGCTTTAACGGGGCTCTTGATTTTAGGGGCTCTCGCTGGATTTATTGTCTTGAGCGACCCCCTTGTGCTTCTCATCCTTATTGCTTTGGCGTTTTATCTTGGCGCAGGCCTCATTTTGCCCATTGGCGGCGCCGACATGCCCGTCGTTGTTTCGCTGCTGAATTCCTATTCGGGCTGGACAGCGGCGGCTACAGGATTCACCATGAACTCCGCGGTTCTCATTATTACAGGCGCGTTGGTTGGCTCTTCAGGCGCGATTTTAAGTTCGGTCATGTGCAAAAACATGAATCGCTCTCTTTTTAGCGTTCTCTTTGGCCGCAGAAGCCCGCCGCAAAAAGGAAAAGAGGGCGGCGGAAAAGCCGACACATCCAGCATCAAGGTCGGAAACGCCGAAGAAGCCGCCGCGATTCTTCGCCATGCTTCCAGCGTCATTATTGTTCCAGGCTATGGCATGGCCGTTGCCCAGGCTCAGCGAGCCCTGCAGGAAATGGCGGCTTTGCTCATCCAAGACGGGATTCGTGTGCGCTACGCCATTCACCCCGTTGCGGGACGCATGCCTGGGCATATGAACGTTTTACTTGCGGAGGCGAACGTTTCCTATGACGACGTTTTTGAATTGGACGACATCAATGCCGATTTTGCCTGCACCGACGTCGCCTTTGTGATTGGCGCCAATGATGTGACTAATCCGGCAGCGCATAACGACGCGGCCTCCCCGCTTTATGGCATGCCCATTTTAAATGTCGAAGACGCCGGAACGGTTTTGTTTGTCAAAAGATCTTTGGGCGCAGGGTACGCAGGGGTGGATAATGAACTTTTTTATAATCCAAAAACGATGATGATCTTGGGGGATGCCCGAAAAGTGTGCGAGGGTATTGTTCAGACTTTGAAGTAAAGGGGCCTACTATGAGTCTTGTCCAGCCATGAAAAACAAAATCATTTTTTGGCGAAAATTTCTAAAAATATGGAGCTGAAAAGATTCTCAATATAACTCTCTTAGAAGCTTTTTTAAATCCTTTAAAAGCATCTTTGGATTGCCGACGTTGAGCCGTCCCTCACACTCTTTTAGAAACAAGTAAAAATGCTCCTTAGGAATATCCTTAAATGCCTTTTGGCCTGATTCCAAAAATTTTCAATTTCCTTGATAGGATTGTATTTATCCGCAAGGAATTGTGTATGATTCATCCTATAATGCTTAAATTCTGATACATCTAAGGCATGATA
>BNTO01000091.1 GCA_025996655.1 Alphaproteobacteria bacterium | reverse complement strand
CATCCACCCAGTCGCCTACGTACCTATCCCCGTTAGGCGTTGTCATGGTTCCTTTTCCGGACTTTTCCCCCTTCCTGTACGACCCTTCATATATATTCCCGCTAGCGTATGTGTAAACGCCCTGCCCTTCCATTAAGTTATTCACCCAGTCGCCTACATACCTTCCCCATTCCGGCCATGTCATGATTCCCTTTCCATCAAACTTGTCTGCTTTGTGGCCTCCGCTGTATGCGCTTCCATCTGCGTATGTAAATAATCCAAATCCTTCCATGACGTTGTTCACCCAATCTCCTTCGTACTTGTTTCCGTTAGACCAGATGTAAGTCCCTTTCCCTTCTATTCTACCTTCTTTCCAGCGCCCGTCATACACATCACCTTTTGCGTATTCCTTTTTCCCTTCTCCTTCTGCTAACCCGTTCACAAAATCGCCTTCATACCTATCCCCGTTGGGCCATAGCATGGTTCCCCCTCCGTCTGGCTCACCTTTCTTCCAAGACCCTGTGTACTTTCTCCCGTCCTCAAGTGTCTCCTCTTCATTTGGGCGTGTCCTGTAATAATCAGTCTTCTGTTTTAAGGGGCCCGTTCTTTTGCGTTTTCTGCGTCTATCTGGCCCAAAGACTTCGTCCATCCAGGACAAGCCAGAAACCGCACTGTTCTGTGAGCTTCCGCCGTTTCCTCCATAGTTTTGGAAGACAGGATTATTCTTCCCCGAACTATTCCCCTCCAACACCAGCACACCGCTCAACATGGTCGTTGCAAGCAACCCTCTCATCATTCTCCTATTCATAAAAACTCCATAAAAAAATAAACACCGGCCGGTCCACTTTTGCAAACCGCCATTGACTTATCCTTTAGAGTGCCACGGTTTTAGTCGCAAAGCAACATATTTTTAACGTGTCACCGCTAGGTGCGCCCCGTTCTCACGTCCCAACCGCCGCCTCCAAAGCGTGGTGCAGCGATCGCTCCGTTTTAAGGCTCCGCAAAAACACACGAAGGCGCGTGGGGTTCGCGCGGATCCAATGTTTCAACTCCTTCGCCGAAGCAAACGTTTGCTTTTGGATGGCTTTGAGTTGAGAAGCCGCATCGTTTTCGACCTCCACTTGCACGACACCGTTCGCCTCGGTCAACGTCCGCGCCGTCAGGCCCTGGAGCGGCTCTGTGGCGTGAAAATGCGTGACCCTATGCGGGGTTTGAAACCAACGTTCGAGCCAAGGCGGCGTCACTTTGATATCCAAATACGCCTCCCTTTTCAGCCCGTCTGCGACGCATTCGATAGCCGCAATAACCCCGCAAAACGTTGTGGCGCCTTGCGTCCAGGTGATGGCTTGGCCGGGAGCGAGTCCGGCTCCCGTTTCAAAAAGCACGGTAACCTGCGCCTTGGTCTGAAACTGTTGGAAAAGTTCGACTTTAAGTTCAGGCAGCGCTTTTTGAAGAATTGCCGCCCACAATCCTGGGTCGGAAGCCGCCGCCGCCCCCAGCGGCTCCAGCTCCTCCACCTCCGCCATCTCCCCCACATCCCCCAGCAAACTCGGCCTTTCGGGCTGAAACCCTTCGATATGCTCAACATTTTGAACCTTCCAGAGCCTATCGTGCTGAGGGCTGGGAACGCCAAAGGGACAAAGCGGCAGCACAAAACGCACAGACTCAACGCGTTTTTGTTCATAATCCCAAGCGATTTTCCAAGAAACGTGGAAAGTGTGCCGAAGAAGCGTCAGGGTTTCTGCCGTCTTTCCTTGGCCAACGTGGATAGGTGCCGTCTTATGCAGGGCCTCGTTTTGAGGGGACACAAGTGGACGAAACGTGGCCTCAAGGACCGTATAGCCCGATTTTTGAATCTGGTCCGCCTTGTGCCCAAAATCCTCATTCAAACTACTTACGACGCCATGAGGAAACGGCGCGGCAACGGTGGGGCCAATGTCGAACACGCCATCGTTGCGCTGAATCCACTCGGCTTGGAGCGTGACGGGAATGTGACAAGGCGCGAAGGCATCGTGAATTTTCACGGATCCCTCAAAAATAAACGCGGTGAGGTCAAGCGGAGGCGCCTCCTTTTCCGCGGCCGCCGCAACCGCCCTCCCCTCTTCCGCTGCCACTCCTTCCGCCGCCGCGCCTTCCGCCCTTCCCTGAAGCGCCAACGCCACAAACTCTCCGGCCGCCGCCTTCGGAGGTTCCGCCGCAAGCGCCCCCTGAAAAAGCAACGACCGCGCCGCGTCCTCCCAAAACAAAACGCACGTTGCCCCCGCGCGCAGCAATGCAAACGCCTCCGCATCCCGGACGACACCCTCCACAAAGAGAAGATTTTTCTCTTCCTTTCGCAAAGAAGACCGTGTTAGCGTGACGATGTCGTCGGCTTCACTCCCCTGTTTCTGATAGCGCTCTAGCGATTGAAAATGTATCTTCATAGTAACCTTCCTTCCAAAAAAAATTATACTCTTGCCGTTTTCTGGCTTTTGTCAACGAACCTCATCAGTTCGGTGAATGATATCCTCACATGTACGGTGGGGCAGACCGTTCACCCCATCCAGGTTTCGTTTTTCCGTTTTGTTGTGACGGCGCTTTCGGTTCTGCCGTTTATGCTTCCCAAGGGCGCCCTCTCTTTTCGAACGAAAATGCCTGCGCTCCATTTTTGGCGCGCGTTGATGGGCGCGTTTGCCATTGGGTGCGGCGCTTATTCGGTACTGCGCTTTCCACTCCTCAAAAACACGTGTATTTCCTTTACCGAACCGCTGTTTTTCCTTCCGCTTGCGGTCATTTTTTTGCGCGAAAAGGTGGACACCGTTCGGTGGGGATGCACGCTTCTTGGGTTTTTGGGGATTGTCTTAATCACCTACCAAGATTTCCGCACCTTTAATCTGTGGGTTTTGGTACCGTTGCTGGGCACGCTGGCCTTTGCCGTGATGGATCTGCTCGCGAAAAAAATGGTGTATGAAGAAACGCTGACCACGCTTTTGTTTTATTTTGGACTAGGAACGTCGTTGGTTTTTCTTGTCCCCGCCCTTCTTGTTTGGGAGCCTTTAACGTGGAAACAGGCCGCACTGTTGACGGGGCTTGGAGTGAACGGCAACCTCATCCAAATCTGTATGTTTCAGGCGTTCAAGGCCGCCGACGTTTCCGGCCTTATGCCGCTGCGCTACACCGAGTTTTTGTTTACTTTCTTGGGCGGATGGCTGTTTTTTAGCCAGGTCCCCACCCTCTCCCTCCTTGCCGGAGGGGTGCTCATCATTGTGAGCGCGTGTGTCGTAACGTTGTGGGAACGCCGCAAGGAGAGGGGGAAGCGGTAAGGCGGGGGGCACCGCGAGATTGCACTCCCCCTCGCTGAGCCCTCCCCTAATGCGACACGGTCTTGGGGAAAGGTTGTGGTTTATTTTTCTTCGCTCATAAAGTTACCCTTTTCCCACCGACCTTGTTTCAACACCTTTCCGTTTTTGTCGGTAAGAACGCCATCGCCGTCCTTTAGGCCTTTCGCAAATCCTCCTACGTATTTGTCTCCGTTTGGCTTTGTTTCTGTACCCAGTCCGTCATATTTACCCTTTTTAATCTGTCCCTTATATACGGTGCCGGCGGCATATGTATAAACGCCTTCACCCTCTGGTAGATTGTTCACAAATTCCCCTTCGTATTTATTTCCGCTTGGCCATGTTTTTGTCCCCCTCCCTTCTAAGCGACCTTCTTTAAACTCTCCCTTATATACGGTGCCGTTGGCATATGTATAAACGCCTTCACCCTCTGGTAGATTGTTCACAAATTCCCCTTCGTGTATGTCTCCTTTTGCTAAGCGTAAGACACCGCGTCCTTCACGTTTGTCCTCTTTCCATTCCCCGTCGTATACGTTTCCATTCTGGTATGTGGTGACGCCGCGTCCTTCCCTTTTTCCTTTCCTCCAGCCCCCAACGTATCTACCTCCGGATTGCCACGTATATGTGCCGTTTCCCTCTTTACTGTTCCCTTTCCATTCCCCTTCGTATATATCTCCGTTTGCTAACCTTATGTCACCCCTTCCTTCGCGTTCGTCCGCTTTCCATTCCCCTTCGTATACGTCTCCATTCTGGTATGTGTTGACGCCGCGTCCTTCCCTTTTTCCGTTATTCCAGTGTCCGTCATATGTTTCCCCCGTTGCAGCATCCACTCCTTTGCCCCTTCCGTGAGGCTCTCCTTTTTCATTAACGTCGCCCACATGGTTCAACCCGTCCTTCCATCGGCCCTTAGAGATCATCGTACCATTTTTGTCTTTTAGGACGCCATAACCATTCTCTCTGCTTTTCTCCCACTCTCCTTCATAATTCAGACCGTTGCTGTGCTTTATGACCCCCAGGCCTTCGAACAGGCCTTTCGCCCATTGTCCTGTATATGTCCAAAGCCCGGTGGTTTTGCAGCCCCAGCCCTCTTTTTCTCCTGCTTTCCATTCCCCGTCGTATATATCTCCGTTTGCTAAGCGTAAGACACCGCGTCCTTCACGTTCGTCCTCTTTCCATTCCCCGTCGTATACGTTTCCATTCTGGTATGTGATGACGCCGCGTCCTTCCCTTTTTCCTTTCCTCCAGCCCCCAACGTATCTACCTCCGGATTGCCACGTATATGTGCCGTTTCCCTCTTTACTGTTCCCTTTCCATTCCCCTTCGTATATATCTCCGTTTGCTAA
>BNTO01000090.1 GCA_025996655.1 Alphaproteobacteria bacterium | reverse complement strand
CAAAATACAACGTGGTATAGCAATTCGTACGTGCTATGGGAACCTTTCTTATATTCCATAACGAAAATCATACTGAAGGTCTCGCCTAAAGGCGAGGGTGTTCAACCATCCCGCGTAACTACATAAACTCTTCTTTCAGTAAATTGAGACCTTCCTCTTTTAAAGCTTCTTTGAAATTAGAAATGACTTCATCTTTCGTCCCGTAATCATTGTGAACAAAGAGATTATAGACAACTTCAACGATCTCGCTTGTTGCAACGGATAATTTCGAAAAAATCTTTCCCAAATCTTCAACGCATTGCACGAAAACACCTCCAAGGGTCCCATTGCTGTCGTCGGATCTTTCGAAAACGCTATCTTGTATTTCAATGAGATCTTGCATTAATTGGCTCGCTTCATCTGGAAAATTGTCTGATAAAAACAGGGTATCTTTACGAATTTGATCTAATGCGTTGGCATAGCTGTCGACCTCATAATAGCCAATCTCCCTATGCGAGTTTTCATGCCATGATAGTTCACTTTTGATTCTCGGAATGAGATCCTTCCTTCCATCGTTTTTCTCTTGCATCTTTTTCTCTACCGCACTACCCAAGTCTTCCCTATGCTTTTTAACAGACTCCCGTCTATCTGCAAAGGAATGATCTTTGGGGATCTTATTTTATTCGACAATGCTTATCGCGCACTTGGGGTGGAAGGAGAAATACCCCCGATCGAAAGCAGGTTACGAGGGGGTATAGCCTTAAAAAAAAGGTCCGGGGCATTTCCCTTCCTTTTTCAAGAAGTCTTTTTTCTTTGGGATTCCACTTAAAAATCAGCTAAAAGTTGGTCGGGCTTTTTCATCTCTGCTGTCGGTTCCTTGTTTCCGACGTGTTTGTGCTTCCTTTCCTCCTGAGGCTTATTTTTTAACAGGTGTGTGTTTTTCTGTAGCGTTTTTTGTGATTTGCTTTTCCCATATTTGCTGTACAAGGTTTATCAATTGCCAAGTCTCTATAGCGTTCATGGCGATCATTTTAATTCCGCTTCGCTGATTAGCTTTTTTTAAAGCGTCTACCTCTTTTTGATCTTTTTCGGCAAAGCGCGTCATAGTGTTTATGTTTTTTTCACTAGGAAAGTGTTGTAGGCTGCAACATATAAGGATTGCCGCGAAACGCTCAGCTTCTGCTTCGGATCCTACGGCTACGTCCCTGCTACACGCCTCATCGCAAATTTTAGCAATCGAAGAGGTGACAAGCTCTCCTCCGCAAGTCCTTGTTCTCGGGTCATAGTTCAATAACCTTTGTAGGACCTTCATGAATATGTCACGAAATTTTGTGTCTCCGCTCGTGGTTCCTAGTCTTTCTCTTGCCTGAGCGAATGTTCCTCGCAAAGCGATGTCGTTGAGTCGGTCTCCTCTAGCACTTAGGATCGTTTCTACGCTTCGGACGATCGTCGATTTCAAATTTTCATAAACTTTGCTGGTGTTGTAAATTTCCCCTAACAAGTCGCTATTCTTTTTTTGAAGTCCTACCATCTTTTTTTGAAAATCAGGAGAATTGGCCAGTCTTCTGTCTTCCGATTTGCCTATGTGTGTTTTCCCTGCTCTAACTACAAGACTCTCACCAAAAGTCGAATGACAAACTAAGGGCATCACAAAGCATGTTAAAAGAAGGTGTTTTTTGGTTATTTTCGTCATGTTGTCTCCATAAAATAAGGTAAGCCGCACATACGGCGTACCAGAAGTAGTTCTTGCATTATAATAACAAGAAAGCGTGAATAAATTATTAACAACACATAGATTATATAATAAAAACACTCGCGCCTAAGAATAAAAAGCGAACATGTTTTCTCGAAGAGGAAAGACGTTAGGAATACCGACGCCTTGATAATTTCCGACACCGCCTCAGCGATTCTGACGCTTCTCGTGCCTTTCGAACAGAGGGTTTTTCATAAGCTCTTTTAATTTTCATAATGCGGTACACGCCTTCGCGCTGCATTTTCTTTTTAAGAATGCGCAAGGCTTGATCCACATTATTATCGCGAACCGAAACTTCCACTTTTCTATCACCTCCTCTTACACACAAACTAATAGTAGCGCTGTTCGTGCACACTTTCAAGAATTGGAAAAGCCCATCTTTTCGAAAAACGCAAAAACGCTAGCCTCCGCCCCGTTTAGAGCGCCTTAGACCGCCGAAGAATTTTGATTTTTAAAAAGGAATATCGTCGTCTATCATCCCGGATTGTGCGGCCATGGGCCCCACAGCGCCTTTCTCCGGTGGCATACCGCCCGCCTGTCGCGAATCCAGCAACGCCAGTTCGCCGCGATATTTCCCTAAAACAATTTCCGTTGTGTAGTGGTCTACCCCTTGTTGGTCGGTCCATTTTCGCGTTTGCAGCTGCCCTTCCACATATAATTTCGAGCCCTTTTTTACATATTTTTCGACAACGTCTGCAATATGCTCATTAAAAATAACCACTCGGTGCCACTCCGTTCGCTCAATGCGCTCTCCTGTCGTCTTATCTTTTCGCGATTCGCTTGTAGCCAAAGAAAAGCTTGCAAACTTGGCTCCCTCCTGCGTCATACGAATCTCCGGGTCTTTCCCTACATTTCCCATTACAATAGCCTTATTGACCGACCCTGCCATGAATACCTGTGCCAAAATAAACTCACAGCAGCATTATACAAAAAAGGGTGCCCCATAGCTAGAGAGTTGTGCTCTAATGGCGGGAGGTCTCAAGAAGACAAAGGAAGACAGGCATTTTTCGTATTCGACTTACCTTTCAAAACAAAAACTGGCTTGAGGTCTTTCCGCGCCAAGAGTGGCTGAAAAAACTCAAGGAATGCGTGCGCGTCGTTTTTGAAAAACTAGTATGGGCTCCTTTTTCAGAAATTAGCTTTGTTTTTTCGAATGACGCCGTGGTTCGCATGCTGAATAGCCAGTATCGCGGCATAGACAAGCCCACGAACGTTCTCTCTTTTCCTTTGCTTGATTTTGTTGCACCGCAGATACCTGCGGCGCCTTTTTCGGCCCCCCTTCTTTTGGGCGATATTGTCTTAGCCTATGAAACTATGCTAAAAGAAAGTAGGGACTTTGGTTTTTCCGTGTGTGATCATTCTTTGCACATTATTGTCCACGGCTTGCTGCATCTTCTAGGGTACGACCACCAAAAAGAAGAAGAGGCGAGCGTTATGGAAAGTCTAGAAATCAACATTTTAAAAGAACTTCATGTTCTTAATCCTTATGCGTGATATCCCTAAAACAAGCATTTCCTTACACATTTTAAAAATGAGGCCTTGGGTCTATGAGTAAATCCTCCGATCCTCTTGAAAAGCGTACGTTCCGCCAACGTGTGGCCGATCGAACGAAGAGAACGTGGCGTTGGCTCTTGCGAAAAGAGTCGGATACGTCGTTGCGCGACGCTATTGAAGAGCTTATTGAGGACGATCTTGAAGGCGAGCCGTCTCTTGGGACGGATGAGCGCCTTTTGCTTGAGAATGTCTTAAGTTTAAAGGATTTAACGGCGAAAGATGTCATGATTCCTTATGCGAATATTATTGCCGCTCCCCTTTCAAGTTCGAAGGAGGATTTGGTTGCTTTGTTCAGCAAGGCGGGCATCTCTCAAATCCCCATCTATTCTGAAACGGTGGACAATATTGTTGGCATTTTGTCGGTTAAGGATATGCTGACATGGGGGCCTCAGACCAGCCTAAAAACGCTTTTGAAAGAGGTGACGTTCATTGCGCCCACCATTCGCACGCTGGACTTGCTTTTGCAAATGAAAGAATCGGGCATGAGAATAGCTGTTGTCGTGGATGAATACGGCGGTGTTGAAGGCATTGTAACGTTTTCGTCCCTTATTGAAGAAGTTATTGGGGATATTCAATACGCGGAGGATCACGGCGAAAATCATCAACTAGAAATTCAGGCGAACGGCTGCGTTGTCCTTAATGCCAGTACGCCTTTGGAGGAATTGGACGCATCGCTCAGTAAGATTTGCGAAAATAATGTAAAGTGGCTGCGTGGGTTCGAAGAGGAAGATGTCGACACCATTGGGGGCGTTGTGACCCTTCTGGCGGGGCGCGTCCCCATGCGAGGCGAGTTGATTGCTCATCCTGAGGGCGTGGAATTCGAAATTCTTGAGGCGGACCCCAGACGCGTCAAGAAAGTTGCCATTTGGCATTTGGTCAATATTCCCTTTGGGGCGGCCTTTCAACAACCGAGCGCAGCGTCAACTTATGGGTGAGGATTTTTTGTTAGCTTCTACTTTTTTTAGAATCTCCTATTTTTAATTTTCTTAACAGTTGTCATAAAAAAACTAAGAAAATTACTTGATTTTTTCTTATGCATAAGCCGACAATACATTTGCGAATATTTGTCGGTGCAACTAAAAAATAGATTGCACTTAATTCGTTTTTTAGGGGAATTTTATGTTAAGTAAAAATTTTTTGTTGGCATTCCTTGTCTCTTTCGACGTTATTTCTTTTTCTCGTGATGTTGCGGAGGCATCTGGCGATTTATACAACCTCGGACACAAAATACGATCCTCGGAAAAGAGCCCCTTCAACAGCCAAGTGCAACGCTACCCCTAAAAACAAAAATCCTCTCGTGATGGTAAAGTCACGCGAAGAAGTGTACCTCATTGAGAAAAAATAGGAGGTTAACATGCCTAAATGTCTAGTCCCAAATTCTTGTTGTATAATTCTTGAGCAAGATTATGAAGTGTGGAAGGAGGCTTTAGGAGACAGATTTACCACAGGAACGCCCGAACGACGGAGGCAATTCGTCTCGAAATTCCTC
>BNTO01000089.1 GCA_025996655.1 Alphaproteobacteria bacterium | reverse complement strand
CTTTTCGCGTAATGTTCCAATACCCTCTTTCTAAAATCTGTACTGTAAGCCAAATTAAAACCGTTAACAAAAATCACTAATAAGGTTTACATTTTTTTTGCAAATTTTTCAAGCCGCTTAGCTATAAAAAAGTTTTAGGAGACGCTTTGAAATTACGCTTTGGAGAAACAGCGCAGGCCCTTCTGAACCAAGAAGGGAAAGACACGGGAACCGTAAGATTTACGGAAAAAGACGCGACGATTGTGGCTAATTTTCGAAAAAAAGTGGATTGGGACCAGCAGAAACTTTCGGATGTTTTTGAGAAATACCCCGAAATCCGGCCTGAAATCAAATGCACGTATTCCGTGGAAGAAAAGCGTTATGGGCAATTGCCTGCTGAGTTTAGGAATCTCTTGGATCCGGCCCGTTTCGTTAAAATCGCAAGCTATGAATTTACCCTTAAAACCGAAGAGGAGGACAACGATGAGTTTTAAAATTATCTCAGCAGAAGAACGTCTTAAAAACCAATCCGGCGTCAAGATGATTATTGTTGGAGGCTTTGGAATTGGCAAAACGAGTTTGCTTAAAACCCTCGAAGAACCAATGCTTTGCATCGATATGGAAGCGGGGCTTTTAGCCGTTCAAGATTGGGAAGGTTCAACCATCACGATTCGAACCTGGCCTGAGGCAAGGGACTGTGCCTGTCTGATAGGCGGTCCTAATCCCGCTTTAAGAAAAGACCAGCCCTACAGCGAGAGGCATTACGAAAAACTGAAAGCCGAAAACGACATTGATTTTGAGGCGTTTCCCGTCATTTTTATGGACAGCCTTACGGTCGCTTCGCGTTTGTGTTTTAACTGGTGCCGCTCGGAAATGGTAGGAAAAGCCGATGTTCGCATGACCTACTCTTTGCTTGCTCAAGAAATGATGGCTTGGTTAGAACAGTTTCAACACGTGCCGCATAAAGACGTTATTTTTGTGGGGTTGCTCGAACCAAGAACCGATGAATTCCAAAAGCAGACGTGGCATTTGCAATGCGAAGGCAATAAAATGGCCCTCGAAATTCCTGGAATCTTAGATGAAGTGATTTCTATGATCGCCGATCAAAACGGGAATAGGATTTTCGTTTGCCCAACCTTGAACCCCTTAGGCTACCCCGCGAAAGATCGAAGCGGCCGTTTAGATGTGACGGAACCAGCTCATTTAGGAAATTTACTTAAAAAAATACGAGAAAAGAAAACAACAGAAGAAAAAGAATTACACGAATCAAAAGAAGTAACAAAAGAAACGAGGAAAAATCATGACTGAGGCAACGTATTTTATGGATTTCAATGATGTTCTCTCTCCTAAAACGGATCTTATCCCGAGTGGAACTTTTGTGAAGGTCAAATTGTCCATAACGAAAGGAGGCTTTGGCTCTGACGGCTTCCTTTCCCAAGCTAAGACAACAGGAACGCTTTATTTGAATACGATCCTGACGGTGTGTGAGGGGATTTTTGTAAGACGAAAGATTTTTTACAAATTTGGAATACAAAGTACGGACCCTCAAGACAAATGGGTTCAAAAGAGCCTCAGGCAATTGCGTTCCGTTTTGGAATCCGCGCGGCATATTTTACCAACGGATATGTCCGAAGACGCGAAGGAAAAGCGAACCATCAAGAGTTTGCAGGATTTTGAGGGCCTAGAATTTCTCATCAAAGTAGGCGTTGAACTGTCCCAAAACCCTCAATACAAATCGAGCAATAGTTTACAAGCTGTCGTGACGCCGGATTGGCCCGAGTACCCAAAGGAATTTGCTTCATCGGAAGCTAATTGGCCCTTTTAAGGAGATAAAAATGAAAAATAGAACAGGCCAGGTCATCCTGGCATCGGGAGAACTTTGCCTAAAATCGGATTTAAATCCTGGCATGCAGCTCATGAATGAGCGCTCTCAAGCCGCGGTTTTGCAAGGGATAGAAGTACGAAACGTGCCTTCTTTCGAAATTCGACCTCTCAAAGGGGAGCCCTTTTTGCTTGGTTTTGACCAAAATATTTTAGCGGCTTCTTTAAAAACAGAGGAAACGTTGCTTTTAAGAGCGACGGATTACAACAACCAAGCGAGCTTTTTTAAAAGTTCCTTTGGCTTAATGCGGACGCCGTTGGATTTTCCTAAAACAGATACGCCTCTCGATCCTTATTTTTTAGGCTTATTGCTAGGAGACGGGTGTTTTCGCTCCTCTCAGCTCTGTTTAACGACGTCGGAACCGGAACTTATTGAGCTTCTTTATGAAACGTCGAAGCGTCTAAAGTGGCCGCTTCGGATTGTACAAACGCCAGGCAACCTATCCAATGCGTATTATTTCAAGAATTTTACCTCGGGCGCTTCTCTCAAGACGCATTTGAAAAATCTAGGATTATGGGACCTCAAATCCAACGCGAAATTTATCCCAAAAACGTATTTGTATACCGATAGGGACAGCCGCCTGGCCCTTTTAGCGGGCTTGCTCGATACGGATGGATCTCTCCTTATACGTTTTTACGAGATTGTCTCCTCGTCGTTTCAGATGGCAGAAGACATTGCCTTCCTGGCTCGTAGCCTTGGGTTTGGCGTTGTAGAATCCGAAAAAGTTATAAAAGAAACCCGCTACGTACGCCTTTATATCTATGGCGATTATGCGGATTTGCCTCTGCGCGTTCACCGTAAAAAAGCCTGGTTTTTAAAGAAAACACGTCATCCAGAAAAAGTCACTTTTACCGTGCATTCCGTTGGGATTCAAGAGGTTGTTTACCTTTTTATCGATTCCTACATGACCGGCGATTTTACCGTTAGAAAAGGAGATGTTTATGATTTCTAACCCCGAACAAGATTTGTGGAAAGCCGTGATTGCACAAGCGATTCGTGACATTTTCACAAGATCCTCTGCTTTACACCGAAAAAGCGCGCTGGCTTGGTTTTACTACAATTCGCGCGATTACAAGCAGGTATGTCAGCTCGCAAGCGTAGATTCCCGGCAGCTTAGGAAAGCTATTCTTGAAGCATTATTTTTAAGGCCCCTCATTAAAAAAGGAAAAAAACATAGGGGAAAATTAAAAAAGCACGTGGCGCAAACCAAAGATTACGAGTTTGTTGTCGTCGAAAAAGCCAAAGCTTTATTTCAGGCCCTTTATTCCCAACAAGATCTCGACAAAGCGATAGGAAAACTCTCCTTTCAAGATTGTCTTGACCTCTGCTCTCGCATAGAGAAAAAAACAATCGAAAAGGAGGTTTCTCATGATGCCGTTTGATGATTCTGAGCTTTTGCTTACAAAAACTGCGAATGTTTCCGAAGAAGTTAACGCGTGCTTGGACAAAGCCTTGTTGGAAGGGGAGCGTCCGAACCGAGACTATTTGGGCGAGTCCCTCTTAGGGGATCCGTGCGCCCGTCGTATTCAATACACCTTTTTAGGAACGACGCCAGATTTTCCCGAAACGGGACAGCATCTGCGGATTTTCGAAACGGGACACACCCTCGAGGGCTTGATAGTTTCTTGGCTGCAAAAGGCAGGATTCCAATGCGAAACGCGCGATGAAAAGGGGCGCCCCTTTGGCTTTTCGCAGTGCGAAGGCAAAATTCAAGGGCACGTAGACGGCATCCTGAGAAAGGGGCCGCTTAAAGTCCAATATCCCCTTCTATGGGAATGCAAAACGGCGAAAGCCGCCTTTGGCGAGACTTGGTGAAAAACCGCTTGGAAGTGGCCAACAGTCGCTATTATGCGCAAGTCCAGCTTTATATGGCGTATTTGAAATTAGAAAATTGCTTGTTTACGAGTTTCAATAAGGATACCGCGGAGCTTTATCATGAGTTGATTCCTTTTGATGGTAAGGCGGCCTCTCACTATTCCGATCGTGCGGCTCGGATTTTGAAGTCTTTAGAAATCCGAGAAAGCGAACCTCGCATCGCGCGCCATCCCGATGTTGAAGAATGCAAAATGTGCCGATTTTATAAGACGTGTTGGGAAGAAAAAGAGAAAAAATAATTTTTTTTAGGCGTTCGTGGAAAGGCCGATTCCATTGGGAGAGGAGAAGGTTCCAAGAGAAATGAAGTATATATATCTAATATTTTAAATATATTCAACAGAAGCTCTAGGTATAAAAAGTTCGCAAACGCAGGAAAATAGCCACGTTGCAGCGTTTTTTTTGTTGGAGGTGGCCCCTAAAAAAGTTATATATAAATTGTAAGACTTGCGTTTTTTACTTTAAAAGGATTGGGAAAATGTCGAAAAGAGAACCCTTCAGCCCCCTTTACAGCGTTGCTCTTTATGCGAGAGCCTTTTCGGAAGTCGAAACGACACACGAGCTCGTAAGGATTCTTGAGATTTTTAGGGAAAAAGGCATTCGGCTTATTTCTCTCGAAGAAAAAGAAGATTCCCTGTTTAAAAAAGCAGCTTAAAGAGGAGGGAAAATGGAGTTATATGCACAATTAGCGCAACTAAGAAAAATGTCTTCTTTAGATTTACGGAAGTTATGGATTCAGACGTTTGGAAAAGAGCCCCCTGCGGCTTATTCCGTTTCACTGCTCGCAACGCGTTTAGCGACGTATTTCAAGAAAAAGGAAGGTGGGGCGGCAGAATCCGATACGGACCTCCTCGAATCGTTTTTGCAAACAAAATATGTCTCTCGTAAAAGTTACAAGCAGTATTTCCCAAAGCCAGGAACAACGCGCTCCCGTTATTACAAAGGAAAAGAACATATCGTCAACGAAACGAGGCAGGGCTTTGAATACGACGGAAAGCTTTATAAATCCTATTCAGCTATTGCGTCAGAAATCACAGGACAACGCCGCAGTGGTCTTATT
>BNTO01000088.1 GCA_025996655.1 Alphaproteobacteria bacterium | reverse complement strand
ATCTCGAGACGCTTGAAATTGGAAGGCTTCACTCTAAGTCCTGAAACGATTGTTCTCTTTATAAGGGCGGATAAGCAAGCCGGAGGGTTCCTTGACAAGCCCCTTCGGCATGGGCACAAAAAGTATAAAAAAGCTTGTAAAAAAGAAACGGGGCTGCCGTGCCTTCCCAACCGGGTCGTCCTTTCAAAACGGCCTGAAAGTGTTGAAACAAAGAGCCGGAGGAGCGATGGGGAAGGGGACGGCGACACCGTCATGAGCCCCACAGCGAAACAGCTTGTAACGCTAGTGGACCGGCATTCCAAGCTTCTTATCGTAAAGAAAATAGGGCGAAAAACGGCTCAAAATGTAAACGATGCCTTGCTGGGAAGGCTTATTCCTGTGCGTTTTTTCGTTCACACCCTTACCTTTGATAACGGAAAAGAAGGCACGAAACACAAAGAAGGCGCGAAACACAAAGAATGGGGCGAAAAGTTAAAGGCAGAAACGTATTTTGCAAGGCCGTAGCGTTCGTGGGAGCGCGGTTTGACGAGCCTACAAACGGTTTAATTCGCCAATATCTGTCCAAAAAGTTTGATGTCAAGAACGTTTCGTCGAAAAAGATGCGAGGGATCGAATTAAAGCGGAACAAGAGACCGCGGAAAGGCTTGAATTTCTTAACGAAGTTTTTCGAGGGGAAATGTTCTTGTTTTTCTAAGCGTAGGACGACAGGGAGAAGACAGGAAAACTCTGAGGGAAACAGGGGGAAAAAGGAGGACCTTTGGGTTTTCCGCTTACCTCAAAGCCTTTTTTTGCTTTGAAAAGGGCCTCAGCGTTCCCAAAGACGAAAAAATAACGAACGGATAGAGAAAAAATGATACAAATCGGAAAGGAAATGCCGAGGCCTTTTTTAAGGATTTCTTTTTTAGGGGACGGTGTTGCACTTGGCTGTTGAAGGAACGTTTGTCAACTGTTTTTAGCCAATGCCTACCCGTCTCTTTTCGCGCTGTCCCATGCTATAATCACTCAGATTGTTTTTAAGCAAGAAAATCCATGGGCTTAAATTGTGGAATTGTGGGCTTACCGAATGTAGGAAAATCGACGCTTTTCAACGCTCTTACGCAAACAGCTGCCGCAGAGGCCGCCAATTATCCGTTTTGCACCATTGAGCCCAATATGGGCTGCGTTGGCGTTCCGGATGAGCGTTTGGCCGTATTGGCCCGCATGGCGCAATCTAAGAAAATTATCCCCACCCAAGTCGAATTCGTAGATATTGCTGGGCTTGTGAAGGGCGCGAGTCGTGGCGAGGGCCTTGGCAATCAATTTTTGGGCCACATTAAGGCGACGGACGCCATCCTTCACGTGTTGCGCTGTTTTGAAGATGAGGATATTTCGCATGTTGAAGGCAGTGTAGACCCGTTGCGTGATTTTGAGACGATTGAAACAGAGCTTATACTGGCCGATTTGGAACATTTAGAAAAACGCATGTCCAAAATGATAAAAAAGCCGCATATGACCTCCAAAGAAAGCGCGGAACAGGCGGAGATGATGCAAAAAGCATTGGAATTGCTTCAGGCGGGAAAGGCGCTCCGGCCCCCAAAAGGCACGAAAAGTATGTTTCAAGAGCTAGAACTCCTCAGCGACAAACCGATGGTTTTGGTTGCCAATGTTTCTGAAAAAGACGCTATTTCGGGGAACGCTTATACGATGCGCCTGCAGGAGTTCGCTCAGAAAAACAACTTAGACGTTGTTATTATTTCCGCTGCGATCGAAGCCGAAATGGCAGCCTTAAGCATCGAAGAACAGGCGGAATTCTTAAAAAGCTTAGGGTTGGAAGAGAAAGGATTGGCGAAAGTGATTCGCTCCGCGTATAGCTTGTTGCATTTGTCGACATTTTTTACGGTTGGCCCGGAAGAAACGCATGCTTGGGCTATCAAAAAAGATTGTTTAGCGCCGGATGCTGCAGCCGAAATTCATACGGATTTCAAAAAAGGCTTTGTTTGCGTGGCGACCATAAGTTACGCCGATTATGTCGCGTGCGGAGGGGAAACGGAAGCCAAAAGCGCAGGGAAAATGCGCCTAGAAGGAAAGGACTACAAAGTCCAAGATGGAGATATCCTTCACTTTCGGTTTAATGTTTAGAGCCGGCTAAGGAACGTTTCGTTAAATTGACAGCATTTTTGGGAAGAAAGTTTTCTTTGTTACGTTAGACATTCCGCATTCTGGAGGGCTAAATCCGCCAAGATCGTTTTTGCGGCGTGGACTTTGTCTCCAATGGCAACAGACGCTTGAACGCCCTCAGGCAAATAAATTTCGGTACGGCTTCCAAAACGGATGAGGCCGTAATACTGCCCCGTCGAAACAAAATCCCCGCGCCGCACATCACAGCGAATGCGCCGTGCAACAAGCCCTGCAATTTGGACAACGCCTACCGTCACATTGTCGCCAAAAGGTAATTTAATAACAAGCGCATTTTTTTCGTTGTGTTCGCTCGCCTTGTCCTTCGCGGCGTGGAAAAAATGCCCTTGCTGATAATAAACATGCATAATTTCGCCAGAGACAGGAATGTAGTTAATATGGACGTCGAAAATGTTCAAAAAAACACTAATGCGCGTTCGTGGTTTCTCGCCCAAGCCAAATTCCTCAGGAGGAACAACTTCCTGCACAGAAACAACGCGGCCATCCGCCGCGCTCACAATAACCCCTTTTTGGGAAGGCGCTTCTCGACGAGGCACACGAAAAAAATAGAGGCACCACATGGGACCTGCATCGGCAAGAAGGCCCAAGAAAAAATTGACCTTATTCAAAAGATAAGCAAGCAAAACGAAAATTAAGCAAAACCCAATTCCATCGCGATGTATCTTGTATCTCGGAAAGATTTTACTCATTCGAATATCTTTAGAAGTCCGTCAGACGAAGCCACCACGGTCATTTTACCTTGGTTTAATAGAATTTTCCATGTTGCTTTCAGAACCGCTTGGTCCTACACCTTTTGCGGACTCGACATGTAGGCCCCTCCTCTTTCTCACTGTTTTTTGCTAAAATGCGTCTACGGTACAAGCAAACGGTTCCCTATGACCCAAGAACGAAAAAAACACGATTTTTACGGATTAGAGGGTGTTATTTACCTTGATTATCCCGCAACAACCCCTTGCGATCCGCGCGTTTTTGAAAAAATGGAGCCGTATTTTTACAAGTTTTTCGGCAATCCCAGCTCACGCAATCACGCCTACGGCTGGGGAGCGCGCGAGGCCGTCGCTATTGCCCTTTTGCATGTTGCGGATTTTTTAAAGGTTGACGAGCGCGAAATTATTTTTACAAGTGGCGCCAGCGAATCAAACGTCCTGGCGCTGCGCGGCGTCGCGATGCAAGCCAAGCTTAAAAGCAATACGCAGGCGAATCACATTATTACAACGCAAGTGGAGCATCATTCCGTTTCGTCCTGTTGTGAGCAGTTAAAAGAGGAAGGCTTTCGTGTAACGTATCTCCCTGTGGATTCGGATGGGCTTATCAACGTTCAACAATTGGCGGACGTTCTAGACGCGCAAACGCTTTTGGTTTCTATTATTGCTGTAAACAACGAAACGGGTGTGATCCAGCCTATAAAAGATATTGGCGATGTGTGCGCTCAGAAAAATGTTCTTTTTCATTCGGATATGACGCAGGCCGTGGGGAAAGTTCCTATTGACTTAAATCTTTGGAATGTGGGTTTGGCAA
Source organism: Alphaproteobacteria bacterium (assembly GCA_025996655.1). GTDB lineage: Bacteria > Pseudomonadota > Alphaproteobacteria > BNTO01 > BNTO01 > BNTO01. The sequence continues at coordinate 1,145 of BNTO01000088.1, read as the reverse complement.
GTTTTTCGTCTCACAAAATATACGGCCCAAAAGGCATTGGCGCCTTATTTATGCGCCGCAAACCCGCCGTCAAAATCCGCCCTCTCCTTATTGGCGGCGGACAGCAGCGTGGACTGCGTGGGGGGACCCTTCCTGTTCCTTTATGCGTAGGTTTTGGGGAGGCGTGCGTGCTCCTCCAAGACGAATTCAGCCACGAATTGCCTCGCATTTCTTCGTTAAGCCAGCGTTTGTGGGCCGGATTGTCTCAGATACCGCTTGCGACCCTAAACGGAAGTCCAACGTATAAAGTGCCGCATATTGTAAACGTTTCTTTCCCCTATATCGAAGGCGAAAGTTTGGCCATGGGCCTTGAAAACATTTGCGTTTCGACGGGGTCCGCCTGTTCTTCTGAACGGCTCGAATCGTCCCATGTTTTAAAAGCTATGCACGCCGACGAATTCGTTGTTCAGTCTTCGCTTCGCTTTGGGTTAGGGCGATTTACGACGGCTCAAGAAATTGATCAGACGATCGCAAAAACAGTCGAGGAAGTCGAACGTTTAAGGGCGATGAGTCCGGTGTGGGATATGTACAAAGAAGGGGTTGATTTTAAAACCATTCGGTGGCGGTAGCTCTTCGGGAAATTTTGTGGAACCCTTTTGGCAAATCACAAAAGAGGCATTCTCTTCTTGCTTGGGCCCTCGCATAAAATTCTTCGAAAGATATAAAGCCTCGAAACACTTGGGGACAAGTTTGTTTGTTAGAGCTACTGAAAGGGCCTGGGAGGAAATCTTCTTGGGCTCCTTTAATATTATACAAAAAATTTGAGCAAAACTTGCCGTTTTTGTGAGTTACTTCACTTTTTTCGCTTTGATAAAGATACCGCTTCTCCAGGTTCCATTCTTGAGGATCTTTTCGTCTCTATCTATTAGAACTCCATATCCTTCCTTTTTGTTGTTTTCCCATTTTCCTTTATATTGATCTCCGTTAGGACAGATCTCAGTTCCCTTTCCTCTTCTGTTTCCTTCTTTCCAATATCCTCTATAGCCCTTCATAATTAAAATGCCTCTTTACAATCTTCAATATATGTAATAACAAAAACTGCCCATCCTAGCAGAGCGCAGAAATGAAAAAATTTTTAGCACAAGAAGAGCGGGAAGCGCTTCAGA
>BNTO01000087.1 GCA_025996655.1 Alphaproteobacteria bacterium | reverse complement strand
AGCTTGTGCCTATTGTCCCAAATGGGGGGCGCAAGTAGGTAACTCAAACCCCTTCGTTGGTGATTTAGACGACTTAAGAAAGGCCTTAAACACTGGAAACGTTAGCCTCAAACAAACCGCTGTCTATGAAAATATATATCAGAGAAGGAAATAAAGCTGAGCAAGCTCTATCGCAAAATGCTAGCTTGTAGCCTTTTACAACATCGCAGAAACGAGTACCATACGTTGTCGGCGGAAGCAAAAACCGATGCCTATCACGACATAACTCTGGTCATGTGGGATGTCTTCGTTGAATTCGTGAATATTCAAAATCACAACCTTCTTGAGTGGTTCTTTGTAACCGGATTAAATTGGATTGATAGACTAGGACTAGAAAACGGGGAGGCCGTTTCAAGCGAAATAGACAGCGAGTTGCGAAATATCGCTATAGAACTTGACTGTGCTGATATTTTAAAATGTCTACGTAACTATTATGCAGAACAAAAGTTGGGGGCCGAGATTTACTAGAACCAAACGCACTGAAACTCTGTCCATCCTAACGCCCCAAGACGCCGCTCTGTTTTTCCGCCTCCCTTCTATGTTAAACTTAAACGGAGCAAGGTGTGTGCTTTGCGAAGGATAGGCCTTTAGATTGTACAGGAATAGAGAAAATTTATGCTAAAAAAGATGGTGCGCTTGGTCCTTGGATCAGCAAACGAGCGGTATATTAAACAATTTTCGAAAGTTGTCACAAAAGTCAACGCCAAAGAAGAGTTGGCGAAATCTTTAACCGACGCCGATCTCAAAAATCAAACGGGAATTTTTAAAGCGCGCGTCGCGCAAGGGGAGTCTTTAGACAAAATTTTGCCGGAAGCCTTTGCGGTCATGCGCGAAGCCGCCCGCCGCGTTCTTGGCCAGCGCCACTACGACGTCCAGATTATTGGCGGCCTAGCACTCCACAGCGGCATGCTGGCCGAAATGAAAACGGGAGAAGGAAAAACGTTGGTGGCGACGCTTCCGGTGTATCTCAATGCGCTCACAGGAAAGGGCGTCCATGTGGTTACGGTCAACGATTATTTAGCGAAGCGCGACGCGGTCTGGATGGGGCAGATTTACGAATTTTTGGGCCTCACTTACGGCTGCATTTTGCACGGCCTCACCGACGAGCAACGCCGCGAGGCTTACAACGCCGACGTAACCTACGGCACCAATCACGAATTTGGCTTTGATTATTTGCGCGACAATATGAAATTCAGCATGGACGATTTGGTCATGCGCCCTTTCCATTACGCCATTGTGGACGAAGTCGATAGCATTTTGATTGACGAAGCCCGTACGCCGCTTATTATTTCGGGGCCCGCCGAAGATTCGTCGGAACTTTATGCGAAAATTAATAACGTCATCCCGAAACTTTTGCCAGAAGATTTTGAAAAAGACGAAAAGCAGCGCACCGTCATTTTGACGGAATCGGGTGTGGAACGCGTCGAAGTTGAATTACAAAACACAGGCGTCCTGAGCGGATCGCGTTTGTACGATTCACCGAACGTCACGGTTGTTCATCACGTCAACGCGTCGTTGCGCGCGCACAAACTTTTTGCACGGGATGTGGATTATATTGTCAAGGACGATGAAGTCATTATTGTGGACGAATTCACAGGGCGCACCATGGAAGGCCGGCGTTATTCGGACGGCTTGCATCAAGCGCTGGAAGCCAAAGAACACGTCACCATTCAGCGCGAAAATCAAACGTTGGCGTCGATTACTTACCAAAATTTCTTCCGGCTTTATCCTAAACTCAGCGGCATGGGAGGGACGATTGTCACCGAAGAAGAGGAATTTGAAGAAATTTATAAACTGAAAGCCATCGAAATCCCAACCAATCAACCTGTGGCGCGACTTGATCATGATGATGAGGTTTATTTAAAGGCGGCCGACAAATATAAAGCCGTGATTCGGCTCGTGCGGGAATGCCAAGAGCGCAAGCAGCCCGTTCTTATTGGAACCACAAGCATTGAAAAATCCGAACTTGTATCGCACCTTTTTCAAAAGGAGCGCATCCAACACGAAATTTTAAACGCGCGTCACCACGACAAAGAGGCGCTTATTGTGGCAAACGCGGGGCGCCTCGGCGTCATTACCATTTCGACCAATATGGCCGGCCGCGGAACGGATATTAAATTGGGTGGCAATTGGGAAGTGCGCGTTCAGACAGAACTTGAGGGCATCCCCGAGGGCGCCGCACGCCAAGAGCGTATTGAAAAAATCAAGAAAGAAGTGGAACAGGAACAAGATTTAGTTCGTGCGGCGGGCGGCTTGTTTGTGATTGGGACGGAGCGCCACGAAAGCCGCCGCATTGACAACCAGCTGCGTGGGCGTTCGGGCCGACAAGGCGATCCGGGTGCGTCCAAATTTTTTATTTCGCTGGAAGATGATTTGATGCGCATTTTTGGCTCCGGCCGCATGGATACCCTCATGCGCCGCGCAGGAATGAAGGAGGATGAGGCCATTTCGCACAAGTGGATCAGCAAAGCCATTGAGCGCGCCCAGAAAAAGGTGGAGGCGCATAATTTTGAAATTCGTAAGCATTTGCTGAAATATGATGACGTGATGAACGATCAACGCAAAGTTATTTACAGCCAGCGTTTGGAGATTATTCAAAAAGAAGACATTTCTGATTTGGTACGCGACATACGCGCGGACACGCTCGAATCTTTCATGACGGCTTATATTCCGGATGATTCGATTCCTGAGCACTGGGATATGGACGCGATGCAAAAGGCTTTTTGGGACATTTTCGCTATCCAAATTCCTATCGAGGATTGGGAAAAAAAGGAGTCGATGACGGCAACAGAGGCGCGCGTTATTCTTGAGACGCTGGTCCAAAGCCAAGTCGACGAGCAGGCACAAAAAATTCCCGAAATTCTTCTGCGCTCTTCTGAACGAAGCTTTTTGTTGCGGACGCTTGATCATCATTGGAAGGATCATCTTTTATATTTGGATTATTTGCGCCAGGGCATTGGGTTGCGGGCGTACGCGCAAAACAATCCCCTTAATGAATACAAGCGCGAGGCGTTTTTGATGTTTTCGGATATGATGCAAAACATTCGGACCGAAACGTTAAAGTCTTTGTCGCATTTTTCGGACATTTCAGCCGAAACGCTGAATCGTTTTATGGAATATTTGCAAGGACAAGAAGAAGAAGAAGGCGGGCCTCTTTTTTTCTCAGGCGAAGACGACGCGGCGAGCGAAGCCGAAAGCCCTAGGTTTTTGGAGGACGCCCCCGAACCGCCCCAACCTTCGCGTAATGCCTTGTGTCCGTGCGGGTCGGGGAAGCGTTACAAACATTGCCACGGCGCAGAGGCTTAGCCTGCGCCTAGCTCTTTTGCGTCTCATCATTTTTTACTCAGTATTTTCAGGCTTATCGTCTTTCCAATTGCCTTCATAGATCACCCTCCCATCCTTACCTGTCTGAGTTCCTACTCCATGTCTTTTGTCTTCTTTAAAGTCTCCCGTGTATTTTTCCCCATCAGACCAAGTATATGTCCCCTTTCCTTCCTTTTTGCCTTTTTTCCATTCTCCAACATACGCACTTCCGTCTACGTATGTCTGTACGCCAGTTCCTCCCCTTAAATTGTTCTAAGGAATTGTTACCAAACAAAGTGGATATTTCACCTTTCTATAGGTGAAATGACATATACCCAATCACACTGAGACCTTGGATTTTTTTAGGGGCTGACACCAACCTTTGTATGTTAAGGTGCGCGTATGGACATAAAACCTTGCCAATTGAGCAAAAAAGAACAGCTAAAATTAATGGAGTTTTTTGTTGCGGGAACGACAGCTAGAACAGCTGCAGAATGGGTTGGTATTCACAGAAATTCTGCAATAAGATTCTTCCATAAATGACGGGGAACGATTGCATTCAAACAGCAAAATCATATCGAGCAATTTTGTGGGAAAATCGAACGTGATGAGTCTTATTTCGGTGGAGTTAGGGAAGGAAAATGAGGTCGTAGAGCTGCCGGAAAGGTTCTTGTTTTTGGAATAGTGAAAGAGGCGGAAATGTTGACACGGAAGGGATAGATGATGCAAAAAAGTCAACGTTGATCCCCCTTATAAAAGAAAAAGTCATGCCCGATTCCATCGTTTATACGGACAATTTTAAAGCTTATCATGCCTTAGATGTATCAGAATTTAAGCATTATAGGATGAATCATACACAATTCCTTGCGGATAAATACAATCCTATCAAGGAAATTGAAAACTTTTGGAATCAGGCTAAAAGGCATTTAAGGAAAGTCAAGGATATTCCTAAGGAGTATTTTTACTTGTTTCAAAAGAGTGTGAGGGACGGTTCAATGTCGGCAATCCAAAGATGCTTTTAAAGGATTTAAAAAAGCTTCTAAGTTATATTGAAAATCTCAGGTGTCAGCCCCAAGTTTTTATTATGTCTTAGGACCGCAATTTCAGGAAAATACAGGGCTTTACGCAAAACAAAATTGCCGCCTTTTGTGATCTTTGGCTTTGAATGAACAGATGTTCCGGACGTTTTCTCATAAGGAACTACGCCCACAAACGCCGCACACTGCCTCGCATTTGCGAATTTATTCCCATCCTCGACTTCAGCAAGAATAGCGAGGACTGTTGTCTTACCAATTCCTGGAATTGTCTGCAAATTTTCAAAATCTTTCTTAAGTTTTTCATCAAAATTTATGATTTTTTCGATAAGTTTTTCTGTTTCTTTTATCTGACTTTCAACATTTCCAAGTGTTGTATGCCAAATGTTAGCAACAGATTGGGGCAAACTTTCTTCATTTTCAAGATGATTTTTGCATGGGACAGCCTGATCTTTGAGAGCATTCAAGCATCGGTACAAACCTTGCAAT
>BNTO01000086.1 GCA_025996655.1 Alphaproteobacteria bacterium | reverse complement strand
TAAAAAAGAGTTTTTTTGATAGAAAAAAATTAAAAACTTATAAGGGCTTCGACGCGTGAAAGCCAAACAAAGCTCCTCTTTTGGATGACAGGGAACTTTTGAAGGGACTCTCCCAAAAAACATTTTGTGTCGCGTTGTCGGATCTTCTGATACTTTTCGTTAACATTAATTACATTTGTCTTAAAATTATTATTAATTTTAATATAACTCGATATTGCTTTTACTTTAAAAACATGGGAACATTAAGATGAATAGAGGGGATTCTTTGTAAAGAGCGGTCTTACAGTGGCTGTACCAAGTACAAAAATATTTAAGTTCCCAGGGCGGAGTGCCTTAACTCTTCCGATTAATGAACCCAAAAAAGACGAGGGTTTGTCTGGAATTTCTAAATCAACGCCTGAGTGGGTTATCAGTTTTGACGCTCTTCTTGAAGCCCACTTAACAATCCCGCGCGGCAAAGGATTCCCTGCCGCATCAATAGAGTTATTCGAATTTACACATGACACAACAAGAGAAACACTTGGGCACAGTAGCAATCAACTCGTTGCTTTTACCGCAACGCGTCATTCCGACCTCAATGTTACTATTCAAAATGACTCCTATGCTCCTGTTTTAGAGCAGTATATGAATAACGGGACATGCATTAATCGGATCACTATCACACGGTTGGGCTGGATTCAAGGCGCGATTCAGTTACTGGAAGAACGTACTTTTAAAATGTGCAATATAACGCAATTTACACAAATTTTAGACTACATTGTTCTTTCTATACGTTATATTGACCGCGAAGAGATTGTCCATATTTACAAGCAAGAGACGGCTCTGCCAGCTGGGGAATGTGTATCTATGGTTAGCGCCTCAACAAACGCTATAACCTTAACTTAAAAGGAAAATTATGCCCATTGGTCAATATAGATATATTGAATGCGGAGGAGTTTCTATCCCGATCGTTGACAAGGAAGACAAGAATGAGTCGGAAACAACCGGCCGCGCTTTGCCTGCTTGGATGATGAAAATTGACCATGGCCCAGTGACAAACTCGTCTATTAGTGGAGCTGATGGCGGAACAACATTCGCCGACTATACTGAATTACATGGTTTGCAATACACGCTCTCCCGAAACGTAAAGGGCGATGCGGCCCTTAATTTGTATACGTCTGGGACCTTGTGGCATTCCGGTGTTTTTGTTGTAGTCCAAAATGGGCCGCATAATTCTTACATTAACAATAGTGTTGTGGATGGGACCATTACTCCCAATATTATTATTCTTCGAACAATTCGTATTAATAATCTTACTCTTGTAAAACAAGAACTTGTTTTTACCAATTGTCATTGGGCCGGAGTTTATTCCCATTCGGAATTTACCGTTTTCCAATTTACGGCTTGTCGACGAAGTAATACCGTAAAAGGAATAACGCAAGATGGTTTAGAAAAAGGCCAAGCCAGTTGCATAACGGATTATGCCGAGGTTTCTGTTACGTAGGAGGAAACATCGTAAGCCTCCATGTAGTAAGAATTGGTCTTGTTCTTGTCTAAAATCCGAATACACACAACGTACGCGTCAGTTGAGGCTAAGTAATTGACAACAGCTTCCTTTTTCTTTCACAATGCGCTAGGCCCAAATGGCGGAATTGGTAGACGCGCTAGTTTCAGGTACTAGTGAGATCACTCTCTTGGAAGTTCGAGTCTTCTTTTGGGCACCATTTTTTTTGAAATAAAAATCAGAACTGGGAAAAGAATTCAAAGTGCGTTAATCAATTCAAGGTTATCTCCCCTTGGAAAATTGAGAAGCTTAGGGACAACCTCAATTTGATCAGGACAGAGGAAGAACGGCCCGCTAAATTCTAAATCCGTTTTGCTATCCGCAATCCGCTAAAATATTGGATTTTTCCCAAACATGCGACGCAACAAAGAGGTTACACCCAGTCATTTTATCAAAATATCATAAAACAGTTAAGAGATAATAGACCTATTGCGAAAGTCATTGTTTCGAATTGTTATGGGAACATGTTTTTTTTTAGAGAAAAATCTATTTAAACGCTCGTACACGAGTTTTTTGAGGTTGGGTAGTACCCAAACACCCCCCATTATCACCGTGCTTTAGTTTTTTTGACTTTCGCAATAGGTCTAATGAATAAAATATCATTCCGCAATATTTATATTTTGTTTACGATTATTTGACGTTTTTCTGCTACCCTGTAGTAGTGGGTGGGTGGGAGTAACCTCCCACCCACCACATGTTGGTAAAAAATCCAATATTTTGAGCGGATTACGGATAAAAGCCTTTCCCTTCTTAGGAGAGGCGCTTTCTTACATGTACATTGGTCTATTTTTTAATGTTAGGCTTTTTTGTACAATGATCCGTGTTTTCCTTGGATGCTGAGAAGTCGGCATCTTTGTGTTCGGAAAAAGTCGACGGAACAATGCTTTCAAAATATTTGAGAAATACAGAGGAGACGCCTTCAGATGATAATCAAGAGAGTTTTGCCCAAGAATCGGAGAAAAATCTTCACCTCAAAAGAATCCTCCCAGAAGAGACATGTAGCGCAGACCATAACACGCCTCAGCCCACCTCGCAATCTTCCTCGCAATCGCCTAAATTAAAAGAGGCCTCCCAATCTGCCGCGCCTCTGCCGCCTAAACCCCAAGAATCCTCTCCCCAAACCGCCCTGGAACGCGGGCGGTCCGTCCTTTTAAAGACCGTCAAAAAATTGCCGCACGCTCCAGGTGTGTACCGCATGCTCGGCAAAGAGGGGGAACTTTTATACATTGGCAAAGCCAAAGATTTGAAAAACCGCGTGACGTCGTACACGCAAGTCAACGATTTGCCGTATCGCACGCGCCGCATGGTGAGCCTTGTGGAGGCGTTGCAAATCACACTGACCTCCACCGAATCGGAAGCCCTTTTTTTAGAGGCGGACCTTATTCGCACGCTTAAGCCGCCGTTTAATGTGTTGCTCAAGGACTCCAGCCCTTTCGTTTCCATTAGCATTCAAAAAAATCACCCGTTCCCCGCCATTCACCGGCACCGTGGCCCGCGCGATGAGAAAAACGAGGACTATCTGGGGCCTTTTTCTTCCATCAAAAGCGTGGATGAGGCGCTGCTTCATATTCAGAAAATTTTTCAATTAAGGACATGTGCGGAGACTATGTTTGTCACGCGCAAGAGGCCTTGCCTTTTGTACGATATGAAGCGCTGTTCGGCGCCGTGTGTGCACAAAATTGCGCAAGAAGAATATCAAACCGCCGTCGCGCGCGCCAAGGAATTTTTGGCGGGGAAAATGGCGTTTGTGCGGAATGCCTTGAAAGAGGATATGGTGCGAGCGAGCGACGCGTTGAAATTCGAAAAGGCCGCGCGCCTCCGCGATACGCTTCAGCATCTTGAAAAAATGACCCATTGGGAAAAAGCGTCCACAGGGAATCTTGAGAACGCGGATGTTGTGGCTTTGTTTGCGCCACAGGGCCCTCAGGGGGCCTCGCCTCTGCCCGAAGCTACAACGCCTTCGTCCGAAGTGCCGCCGCTTGACTTTTCCATTCTTGGCAAAAGAGAGCCAATCTCGCCTGTTCTTTCCTCCTTGCCGCCGTGCGTACATGTTCTTTTCATTCGGCATAATATGTATTTGGGGGGCGATACTTTTTTTCTCAGCAAAACAGCCAACGAAATGGCGCACGAAGAGATTATGGCGACTTTCCTTCAGCAATTTTATTTCCAAAGGCCGCCTCCCAAAGATATTCTCGTCAACGTCATGCCACACAATGCCGAGGTCCTTCGGCAAGCCCTCAAGGAGCGCTACCAAAAAGCGGTCACCCTCCGCCACCCGCAAAAAGGCAACGGCGCCGCGTGGATGGAACGCGCCCGCGTGAATGCGCTTCAGCAAAGTCAAACGGAATCTTTGAAAAATACGGATTTTGCGGAACAGTTGGCACAGCTTGCGCAAGTTTTCGCGTTGTCTAAAACGCCGCGGCGCGTGGAAATCTATGATAACAGCCACCTCCAGGGCACAAACGCTTACGGATGCATGGTTGTGGCCACAGCGGAGGGGTTTGACAAAAAAGCGTACCGCCAATTTTCTGTCGAGTCCCACAAAAGCGAGGACAAAAGCCAAAAAGGTGGGAGTGATTTCGCCATGATGGAAGAAATGATGCGCCGCCGCTTTCGCCCGCCCAAGGAGGATTTGCCCGACCTCCTCATTATTGATGGCGGCGCGGGGCAGATTTCTTCGGTCCTGAAAATTTTTGAGGAATACGACCTATCCATCCCTATGATAGGCGTAGCCAAGGGGCCCGACCGTAACGCCGGGCGCGAACGTTTCTTCCTGCCCGGTTGGGTGCCTTTTTCGCTGCCGGAGCATGATCCTCTTTTGCATTTTATCCAGCGTTTGCGCGATGAGGCACACCGTTTTGCCATTGGCACGCACCGCAAAGCGCGCAGCCGCGATCTGACGCAATCGCAACTGAGCGACATCCCAGGCGTGGGGGCGGTGCGCAAAAAAGAATTGCTCAAAAAATTTGGGTCGGTCCGCGGCGTCAAACAGGCTTCGTTGGAGGAGCTTAAAAAAGTCAAGGGTATGACGGATGCCGCAGCAAAAAAGGTGTATCAGTATTTTCAATGAAGGAGGCGTTTTTGGGCAAACAATAGAGATTGACAAAAGGTTGCTTTTGGCGCGATACTTAAAGAGTAAAGGAGATATTTGAGCATTTTATGCAAAGCAAATTAGTTTGGATGATCTGCATTTTTTTAGCTGTCTAGTCCCAAATTCTTGTTGTATAATTCTTGAGCAAACTCCGTCGACTCTTTCCCCATCTTTTTAGCAACAAATTCTACGGGGGTAAACCCTTTTATCGCCTTCAATCTTTTCCCCAAGT
>BNTO01000085.1 GCA_025996655.1 Alphaproteobacteria bacterium | reverse complement strand
GGGGTTCAATGAGCTTTTTCCCCTTCAACAACCAAGTGCAACACTAACCGCTAAAATCCTCGACCCAGGAATGAGAGTCACTATTTTGACTTTGATTAGCAACTTCTTTTTGACAAAATACCCCGCTGGTAAACATAGCACGAGCACTAGTGGAGGCCTCTCTCTTCATGATGAGCTTAAGATGCAGAACATTGGTATGGTGTGCTTACCTGACAAGATGGACCACAATGTTTTTTGGGGTGAGCTGATTCCTTTTATTTTGGCAGGATATTCAGGAGACATTAGATCACTACCGAGGAACTTGGGGGATGTCTCTTCTTTGAAAAAGGCGATCTCTGACTCACCTAGTCTCTTTGTCTATCTGAACGCTTGTTTCGGAGTGGAACCTCGGAGTATAGAACCAGGGAAGACGAATGCGCTTAAAGAAAGCGCCTACAATGAAATAAAGAAATTTAAACACCTAAGGCTCTTAGAAGCATTACTTTACAATATAGCCTTGTTCTTTGAAGAACAAGAAAGATCAAAAGAAAAAAACATCGCCTTCATAGATCATTTTATGGCGCTGTATAAAGCCGGCAATTTATACCTTCACATAAGGGGCAGTTACATTGATTTTAACGACAATCCGACCACCGTAAATATGAGTTGCTGGTTTCGTTGGTGTCGAGACATTTTAAAGTGGCGTCGCGTCGAGCCTAGGGCCGAGACCCTTTCTCCAAGTTCTGAAAGCCCTCCGAGCACACCTTTACCAGCTGAGCTGGGCAGGCTTGAGAGGATAGTAGTTTTGGGAACTCCCTCTCCGACTTCGGAACAGGCCCAAGATTCGGACGGCTTCCTTCGTATAGGGCAAGCCGCGGTGACCCAACCAACGCCCTCCCCAGTGACGGCGAACCCCCCAGCCAAAGACGCTGCACCGGTCCCCGCTCCGACGGACCAACCCGCCTCAGGGGCTCAAGTTTCGATGGACCCCGCTCTAGCTGAGTCCTCGGAGACGGCGAAGGCAGACTCGACCGACAATTCTGCATCCGATCCACAATAAGGCTGATTTGGCGTTACGTAAACTCTATCCCTTCGGAAGGGGGCGCAAAGAAAGGGGGGCGAGGCGCGTGCTAGGTTCAGGGACTTTGGGCCTTTTGGGCGGCTGCGGGGGCGAATGAAAAAATAAAGGCGCTTGCTTTTTAGAAATTTTTTGAATATCATAAAATGTATTTTAGATTATAGAGGGGAAGGAATAGGTAAATTTTATGAGAAGTAAATTTAAAAATCTTGTGTTCTTTGTTGTGGGAAGTCTTTGCGCAGAAAATTCTTTGCTCGTAGTAAAAGCACTTGGTTCTATGGGCAAAGAAATTATTTTTAGTATCTCTTCTTCCCCAGGTTCCCCTTACCCGTCTCTTCTGATTATAAAGTCAACCAAGGGTGAGGAGCTTTGGGAAGGGATGGCGGTGCCGGAACACATGAAACCTATAACATTTTCTCTTTTAGATCGGAAGCCTGATCAGAACTCTCCGGTTAATTTAGCGATTTTCCAGAGTTTTTATAAAATGTCATCCGAAGAGATTCGTGAGTTCATAGTGCACATTTTTGAAGAACGGCGCCATGTACGCTGGAAGGAGGGGGGCGAACGAACACTCGAATTCCTACATAGTCCAGAGACTCTTGAACGTTTTGGTATTAAAGAAGCCGTCGCTTTTGAAATAGAATGCCCGGAAGCGAAAACTCGGGAAGAGAGTTTAATGCTTTTAATTCAAAATCTATCTTCTTTGTCTTCTTTTTGTATTACTCCCTATCCCCACAAAAATGCTCCACAAGCCGTAACAACAGAGGATTTTTCACTCGTTGTTAAAATACCGTCACATAACATAGGAACCGTTTTCCTACGTCTTGGGGTGCGCTACAACAACGTAAAGAAAAAGTATATTCTAAGAACAATGTTCCCCATGCCGAGATTCTTTGCTCCTGCATATGCGTATTATACACAACTTTCTTTAAAAGACCTCGTCAAACCTATTCCTTTGCAAAGGGCAGACCAAAGGTTGGTTCATTGCATCACGAGTCAAAGTACGGCAAGGCACGATGAAATGGACTCGAGCGAAGAATCTGAAGAAGAGACCGTTTGTGTTGTTAAGCAAGTTGGCAAAAAGAAGGAACAAAAGAAAGGAACAAAAGGCTCTTCAGGGTCGGCTCCTAAGACGCAAACGAAAACGGTTTCCAAAAAGCAAGAAAAAAGGACAGAATCAGCAGCTTCTTCCTCGACCTCCGCATCCTCATCCACCTCCGCCGCTTCTGCGCCTCAAATCTCTTTCAAGGTTTGCAAATTTTTTTGCGACGGAAAGGTAGTTGCAGCTGGGGACTTAGATAGTTTCTTAAATACGAGGCAACAAGTAATATGGAACCATATTATAGAAATGGCAGATAAAGGTTTCTTTCCTATATTGAAACAATTTTTTGAAAGTGAAGAAATTGATTTTATAGGACGAGAGAACCCTAAATACGTTTGTTTATCTCTAGATTTGGAAAATATAAAACGCGTTTCTAGACTAACTCCGACAAGTTTCGAATATCTTCGCTCTCACCTCCGCCTGTCCCAGTGCGACGCCAACAGGAAGAGAGTCTTTATCAAAAAAAACACGAGCTACATCGAACAGGTCAATTCTTATCTACAAAGAAACCCAACGCAGGACACGAAAGATGACGTAAAAAATTTTTGTGAAAAAGATATGATACACTTCTGGCAATTGGTTAATGAGGGTGTATTGACACCTTGTTGGAAGAATTTTTTAGAATGGAAAAAAGAATTGGGGGTTGTTTTTTCGAAGTGGGGGTTTGCTACGCTTCTACCGGCGGAAGTCCTGGTTCCTGGAATGGACCCCTGGTTCTTGGCTGAACTTCATAGATCCTATACAGACAGGAAACAACTTCTAACACGAAACAATATGGATGTTAATCTTTTTTTCTGTAGGTTTATTCCTTCCGTTCTATTAAATTGGTCCCCAACATATTACATCCTTCCTGCAGCATTGAGAGGCAACATTAAAGCTTTAGAGGAGGCCATGATGTACCGACCTAATTTTGTTTATATGGATGTTTGTCTAGGTGGAGAGGGGGATGAGAAAGACATCGAAAAACTGGTAGATATTATTTATGAGAAAATGAAGGGCTTTAAGAACCTCATGCAGTTTGAAGCCTTCCTTCTCAATGTCGCTAATTTTATTCAGAAAAATTTTGAAAATAAAGATTTTTACGGAAAAAATTTCCGAGGGAACCTCATGTTCCTGCCCTATGTTTCTCCCTTTATCCATGGGAGTTTTGCCGAGCTTGGCGAACGGCCTAGTTACGGTATCATGAGTGCGTATTGGTACTGGTGTTGGGGAATGCTAGGAGGTTGTCTTGAGATGAATCCCGACTACGAACCCTCAAGTTCGGGCCCGACAGACCTACCTCCTGCTACACCCTCAAGACAAGCTGACGCAACGAAAACTGTAGCGGCGCCCGCTTCGATAGGACAACCTACCGCCACCGTTCAAGTCGTCTCGACGGATTCCGCCTTAGTTGCGCCCTCGGGAACGACGAAGGTTGACTTGGCCAACGCTGTTGCGCCATTGGTAGCAGCGGGATCAGACTCGACCGACACCGCCACCGCCTACGGCTGCAATCCCGCTCTAGCTGAGTCCTCGGAGACGGCAAACGTAGACTCGACCGACCATTGTGGACCCGATCCAAAATAAGGCTGATTTGGCGTTACGTAAACTCTAATCCTTAGCTTCGAAAGGGGACGCAAGGGAAGAGGGGCAGGCGAAAAACTAGGGCAAGGAAAATTGGGCCTTTGTGGGCGGCTGCGTGGGCGAATGAAAAAATAAAGGCGCTTGTTTTTTTAGAATTTTTTTGAATACCACAAAATATATTTTGGATTATAGAGTGGAAGGGATAGGTAAATTTTATGAGAAATAAATTTAAAAATCTTGGGTTCTTTGTTGTGGCAAGTCTTCGCGCAGAAAGTTCTTTTTCTTCTCTTAAAACTCCTCTCCCTTCTCCTAATAAGGATTTAGTAGGGGGAAATTCGTAATAGGGAACTGGGCTCCGCTACAATTTTATCCTACGAATTTAATGCCTCGAGACGTCCCTGGAACTTATCTGCGCGTTGCTAAGGCTGTGTTTAACACACCAAAAGCAGGCCCCGCAAGATTTTTTCCTCATGTTAAGGGTCGCCATGTAAAATTCAGAGCCGGTGAAAAACCAAGTTTTGAGTTCCTTCGTATAAACAGGTCCATAAATTTTTCAATGGAGCGCCCCGGAGCAGAATCACCTGAGGAGATGTTGCAGCTTCTTATCCAAGATTTAGTGTCGAAAAAAAGTTTGGGGCTGACACCTGAGATTCTCAATATAACTCTCTTATAGCTAAGCCGCGTTCTCCAAAATTTCTCAATAGGATTGAAATCGGGAGAATACGGTGGAAGAAACAACACGCTGCATCCTGCTGCCTCCACAAGTGCTATCGTTTCTTGGCTTTTGTGAAAGCTTGTATTATCAAAACCACAACGTGACCCGGAAGGAGAGCGGGAACAAGAACGCCTTTACCCCACTTATTCAATAAAGCCGTATTCGTATTTTCAGCGTATAAAAAAGGAGCGATCAACGTCTCGTTAACCCAGCCTCCTAACCTATTGAGGCGTCGAAAGCGTTTCCCAAGTTTTTCTGCAAAAAGTCTGAGCCCTTTTAAGCAATCCCCCTAAATCAAGTCAACCCTATTTTTGGTTGGAACATTTTGTGGAAATTTGAAAGCCGGTTTCGTCGATAAAAACGCGTTTTTCTGGAGGAAGCGCGTTCACTTTTTCTTGATATTTTTTGCGTTTTTGTTCGTCGCATTCTTGGGTAAGAAATATTTTTTTCGTGTAGT
>BNTO01000084.1 GCA_025996655.1 Alphaproteobacteria bacterium | reverse complement strand
GGCCCCGTGGCTTCGTTTGCACAGGGAGAAGACTGGGAAGAAACTTGGGCCTTATCCCTTCAACATTGGGATCTTTTTCAAGACATCTCTCTGTCTCCAGCCGTCGTTTTAAAAACGGAGGAGCCAAGTGGAGGAAAAAAGGACATCCTTGTTGGGTTGCCCAACAAAACAACCGAAATCCTGCAGCCTAATATTTTTAGCCCAAGCGCTTTCCCTCACTTAAAACGAGGCGATGTCGTCTTTGTTCGAAAGAAAGAGAGAGGCTGGGAATTGGCCCAAATCCCGCTTATAACAGGCGGCATGGTCGCCCTCGACGCCGCAACAGGAGAAATTCTCGGACTTAGCGGGGGCTACTCCTATAACTACAATCAATTCAATTGTGCGACGCAAGCTTTTCGACAGCCCGGATCGACATTCAAACCTTTTGTTTATCTGGCGGCGTTACAAAAGGGCTATAAAGCCTCGTCTGTTTTCGTAGAGCGTCCCACGCGTTTTTGGGTGGCAGGAACACACTATGTGCCGCACAATTACAAGCGTGACCTTTACGGCGGGCCCATGCCGCTTGAGCTGGGGCTCATCAAATCTCATAATGTCTTGACCGTTATTTTGGCCGATAAAATTGGCATTCCCAACGTTACGACTTTGGCGCAAAGCCTTGGCGTGGCGGATTATATCCCGAACCATCTTTTTGTCGCCCTAGGGTCAGCGGAAACGACGGTGTTGAAACTAGCAGGGGCGTATTGCCCTTTTTTTAATGGAGGGAAAAAAGTTAAGCCCGCGCTGTTTTTGAACATAACCAATTCCTTTGGAGACGCGCCCTTAACGTGGTCCCAAGAGCCGCCCCGTTTCTTTTTGAAAAAGGAACACGCACAGGCTATGAAAAGCATGCTCAAAGGATGCGTCGAGAGGGGAACCGCACGCCGCCTGCGGCCGCTTACGGAAACGTTTCCCATTCATTTGTACGGAAAAACAGGGACGTCAAACGATTTTAAGGACGCTTGGTTTGTAGGATGCGTGGAATTAAAAGAAAACGCTCCCCAAGAGCAAACGCTGCTCACCATGAACCGCCCTTTGGTTTTCGCCATTTTCATGGGCTATCCCTTCCCGCGCTCTTTAGGCGAGGACGAATTTGGCGGCAAAGTTACGCCCCCCGCCATTGAGACTTTTGTTCAATCCTTATTTCCATGAAATTTCTAAACAAAAGCCCCTGCTGGAACCTCACAAAAGTCTTGCGCTTGATAGGGAAAGCTGTATATAATGGAATTGCTCCAAGTCTCTGATCCCCTAAGAATATGCAAATTCGTTCCTATTTCCTCCTTGGTTTAAGTTTTTTCTCGTTCCCTTTGCGGGCGGACAGTCCAACAGCTAACGCAGTGATTAAGAAATCGCGAGAGGAACCGGAGTCTTTTAAACCAATTGTTTCTACCATTGAAGAGCAAGTTAAACAAGCCGGTAAAAATGTAGCTCGCGCCTACGAAACTCTCCAAAAAACAATATCGCCCTTGGAGTTGTATTTGGCCTGTTATTTGATCGAACTTACGGAATTAAGTTTAAAAGATACGAGTTACGCAGAATGCTTCAAAGAGCTAGAAATTTTTATTGATTTGTTCTCTGAAAAGGAAGAAGTAACCCTTGACGGAGACAACTTAACCCGAGTTACCAAAATACGCAAACGGATTAAAACGGCTGTGGGAGTGTCAGAAGCGGACGCAAATTCCTCTGCGCCCTCAACAGCCGGGAAAGTTCTCCTAACAAAAATCATTCAAACGATGGTCGAAAGCGGCTTTGTTGCAAATGCGAATCAAAAGCTTGAAACCTTACCTACGGATTCTCCTTTTAGCCAGTTTGTACCTTTCCTCCAAAGCACGCTGGAAGAAGCGACGAGACAACAAGGTTTCCTTGCTCAAAAAAGGAAAGAAGAGGAAGAAGCCGAAAACAAGAAGAGGGAAGAGGTCGAGCGGAAAGAGCGTGAAGAGAAAGAAAGAGCTGAGAAATTAAGAGCCGATGCGCTGAAGAGAGAGCGTAACCGTACTGCTGAACTATCCCCCGCTCCCCAAAACGCTATCTTTTCTTCTACTGAAGGAGTCTGGAGGATCCTTAAGGAAGACCTGAGTGCAGAACAAAAAAAGGATCTTAGCGACAAGTATAACGTTGTGATTCAAGGAGGTTTCTATGTGTTCTACAACTCTGAAGTTCATTGGACGGTTCCTGAGGTGCAACTGCCACCCCCAGGGGCTCTCTATGATGGGATAAAAGATGAATGGAAGTTACCAATAAATACCGCAACACCCGCACATCGCCGATTAGCAGGTTCGGTAGGAAGCACAGACTTAACTTATTGCAAAATCCCTAAACAATACGTTAATTGGAACCCAACGCTCCTTAATCAACAGAAGGCTCCTGACGCCGCCATTATCTACCCAAAAGATGTAAGTTTTTGGCTCGTTCCGTATAACCTTTTCGAAAAAGGTCTTTTACCAGATGAGTGGGAGATAGCGGAGAAAACGGAGATACAGGGAGTAGAAATTCCAGGACTAGAGACGAAGTTCTGGAGAATTCCACGTTCTCAGCCAGCCTGGGGGATAGGCGGCAATCACGCGGAATTCCTTAAGGCCCACGAAGAAAGGGAAAAAAAGGAAAAGAAAGAAAAGGAAGAAGAGGAAGAACGCGTGCGACGCCGGTCAGAAGAAGAAGAAGCTGACCTGAAGAAACTGAAAATTGAACAAGAGAAAGAGGCTGCTGAAGAAGCAGAATTGAAAAAAGAGGCAAACCGGTGGGCGCGGAACGAAGCATCAAACCCTGAGCCTTTGTCTGGGGTTGGGAATCTTGATCCTCAAGCTATGCCTTTTTATTATGGAGCCTTTGAAGGGGACGATGTCCTAACACGTCATTCCAACGGTTGTTGGGAATACAAAAAATTAGGATATATGAAATACTTTTCGTTTGATCCTCAGACTGACACCATAACTTGGCTTAAAACTCCTTCTTTCCGTTATAGCGGATACAACATGGCAAGCTCCCCCTATAATCTAAAGCAACAGACGGTTGTTATTGCCCGGGACGGCTCGAAAGAAACTGAGGTATATCCTAGATACTGTAGCCGCTCAGGAAGGCAAGGAACTGAGAGATGGGAACTAATAGGAGATGTGAGCGGAATGTTTGGCGCCGAGCGGTTTTTATACGATTCTTCTAAAAAGACGAACGAATGGCTTACTAAAGGGAGCCTGAAGGAGCAGGCTTTTGATTTATCCGTACTTGTAGCACTACAAGATCTGGAAATAAGACGAAAACACTCAGAGTTGAAAGGATTAGAGCCCTCTTCTCCTAATTATAACGCTCAGGATTTTACTGCAAAGTTTTCCCACCTTTGGAAACTAAAAATAGAGGCTCGATTAAACAAACGGTCCCTGTTTGTTGTTGAAAAAGGTTGGAAATCCGAGGACGATATCAGAGGATTTTTAACGCAAACCAAGGAATCTGTAGTCGAGAATAAAGGACTCACCCAAGACGAACTGATTGCGAAGACAGTAGAAACGAAGATCGCGTACTTGGCCCGTATGTTGAAGGAGGGACTAATTCAAAGTCTTGACTTGGCAGAAGAACAAAAACTTAAATTAAAGATTAAGAAAGCAGAGGATGATTTAGAACTTCTCGAACGAAGGCTCCCAAGAATTACCTCTGGAGGGCACCCAGAAGTGAGAGAACAAGAACTACAAGTTTTAGTGGCGCTTGCCAAGAAGTCGAATCCGTGGGCTGAATATGTCGGTAGCGTATATTATCTGGTCCTGGATAGGTCGACTCTAGAAAGGGCCGTGCGGTACTTCATCCACAACTTACCGGGATTCTTACGAGAAAAAAAGGCTTATACCAATATGTCACTGGTGGCGCACTCTGATAAGACTTTTTCTAGAGTATATACAAAATCGGAAGGAGAAGCTTTGCGAAGACTTTTAGATAGAGCTAGTTCACTGCATAAGACATTCTCAGACGAAGACCTATATCCAGAAAAGAAAAATGATAAAGAGTCACAAAATTCTCGCGATATCGAACAACAACAGGATTACTGGAGGCATATATTTAAGGAAGAACGTGAGAAAGAACGACGAGTAGAAGAGGCCCGAAGAAGAGCGAGAATCGCGGCTCTAGAGGCCGAAGTGAGCCAATGCCGGGAGACCGAGAAAAATGACCGGGAAAAACTGGATAATCTCAAGTTAACTCTGCCAGCGTTAAAAGCTGCACTTAAGAAGTTTTATCTTTCAAGGAAGTTGACCCGATATGCAGAACGTAATTTGTATTGCGAGAACGAGGGCTTGGATATACGCAATGCCAACGATCTCGCCTCTCTCAATCTAGAGCTCCCTAGTTTTGCGGACGACGAGACAGAGAAGAAAATAGAAGACATCGACAAAACGTACCTAACACAAGACCAAGAACGATATTTAATGGACATGGCGAAAACCCCGGGGACCCGATGGTACGGATTTGTCAATGAAAAACAGAAGACTGTCCCGATTTTAAAGTTACTATCGCCGGAAGATAGCGCGGACTTTATTCTTACAAACCTAGCCTTGTTCTTACGAGACCAGAAAGCTTACAATGCACTCGCTCGGGCACTTCATCTCGATAAAAATACGGACCGTTCTGACGGCGAACAAACCGCTATGATTGCAGCTTTGGCAAAAGCTAACGACATAAAAGAAGTTCTTTCAGATATATTCCGACTGTACTGAACCCAAGAAAGTTTAAGGGCCATCTTTATCGATGGTCCCCCCCCTCTCTCTACTTCTCCACGGTCACCTCCACAACCTTGAGCGCGTCAAAGTTGACGACATCGCCGCCGCCGCGTTTGGTTGCGTAGAAACAGAAACTATTGGCGCCTCACAAAAGTCTTGCGC
>BNTO01000083.1 GCA_025996655.1 Alphaproteobacteria bacterium | reverse complement strand
TCCTGACGATAACGGTGCGCAGTTCACAAACAAACAGTTTAAAAGCAAAAAAGAACACGAATTTGATACCATTGGCAGAGAGAATGAGATCCTTCATAAGCTCACAAAGCCTTGCCATCCTTGGACAAATGGGCAAGTTGAGCGCAGGGGCAGAACGATAAAAGAAGCAACGGTTAAGAAGTATTATTACAAAGACGAAGAGTCCTTAAAGAATCATTTAAAAGATTTTATCAATGCCTATAACTTTGGAAAAAGATTGAAGGCGATAAAAGGGTTTACCCCCGTAGAATTTGTTGCTAAAAAGAGGGGGAAAGAGTCGACGGAGTTTGCTCAAGAATTATACAACAAGAATTTGGGACTAGACAAATAGGGGACGGGGAAATGGCGACACTTCCTTGTTACCCGACCAGGACGCTCCTGAGCAATTCCAAATCCTGTGAGCTTATACACTTCCTTTTTACTTTTTACAGCTTTTTGTTTTTTTGTGGTAGACTATCCCTCGAGGATAGAGCAGGTTATTTGGGACGAGCCGTATGCTTTTTTGGATGGTAGATGCTTTTACTCATTCCCTCTTTGAAGGAAACCAAGCGGCCGTCTTTTGGACAGAGAACAAGTTGCCTCCGGGTGCTTTACAAAAAATTGCAGGCGAGCTCAATGTGCACGAAGCCATTTTCCTCTCCCCTTCGCAAAACCAACATTTTCACACACAAATCTTCACGCCCTTTGCACAGGAAAGCGTGTGTGGGCACGGCTTACTGGCTGCGGCGCATGTATTGTGGAATGAATTGAACCCCGAAAACATAGATCATGCCCAACTTTACTTTGATACAAACTTGGGGATTTTTAGGATTTCGTTGGATGATGGAAAGATGACCGTCCACACAACAGCCAAAATGCCCGAGCCCTCGGTGGCCCCTGAGCGCCTCATGAACGCGCTTGGCGTGCCGCCTATTTCGATTAACAAATGTGGACAGATTTACGTTGTGGAAATGTTTAATCCTAAGCAAGTTTTGAAACTACAACCGGACATTGCAAAACTCGAGAAAATTCCTTGCAAAGGCGTTGTTGTCACGGCGGAGGGCGGCAATGATGTGGAATACGATTTTATATCGCGCTTTTTTGCACCCAGCGAGGGCTTTAAAGAAGATCCTGTGACGTTATGGAATCATTGCTTTTTAGCGCCTTATTGGAGCCGTCGCCTCAAAAAAAATACTTTTCGAGCGTTTCAGACGGCCAAACGCAGTGGATGGCTTGATATTATTTGCGAAAATGAGCAAGTCCTTATCCGCGGGCAATGTATTACTTCAGCAGCGGGGAAAGTTTCCGAAAGTTTTAATTGGGCTTTGCACAACGATCTCTTTGACTCATTTCAATAAGGCGACCAAAAGACAATGTTTTTTGATTCAAAAACCATCATTTTACTAGGGGGCTCCACCGCTAGCGGGAAAACGTCGGTGGCTGTCGAATTAGCGGCCGCCCTTGAAGCGGAAGTGATTAATGCGGATAGCATTCAACTTTACAAAGACCTGCCCCTTTTGACCGCGATCCCGACCGAAACAGAGCGCCACACCATTCCGCATCATCTTTATGGCATCTTGGAACACCACGAAACATCGTCGGCAGGGCAGTGGCTTCGGCAGGTAGATCAATGTCTGGACGCTTCCGACGCGATTCCTTTTGTGGCTGTTGGGGGAACGGGGCTGTACCTAAGTTCGTTGCTTTATGGGCTGTCGCCCATTCCAGAAATCTCTGAAGCCGTGCGCCATTTAGTGCGCCAGCAAGGGGCTTCCATTGTTAAATCGTCAAGCGAAGCCGCCTTGTACGACTGCGTTGTTAAGAAAGATCCCCTTGTTCGGGGGCGCATTCATCCCAATCACACGCAACGCTTGCTGCGCGCGTGGGAGGTTTTCGAACAAACAGGGCGCTCTATTATGGCTTGGCAACAAGATCCGCGCCTCAAAAATGCGTGTCCAAAATCGCAGCTTTTTGTGCTTGAAAGCAGCAAAGAAGAGCTGGCACTATGCATTTACCAACGTTGTGTGAATATGGTGAAAGACGGCGTTGTTGACGAGATCAGATCCTTTTTGGAAAGAACCAAGGGGGAGTATTCACCCTTGCATAGGGCCCTTGGTTTTTTTGAGTTTCGGCAGCACATCGAAGGCAAAAGCACGCTGGAAGAGGCGATCGAAAAAACTGTCCAGGCCACGCAGCAGTATGCGAAACGCCAACAAACGTGGTTTCGTACACAATATCAGTCGCAAGATATTTTCCTTATCGCCTCGGAAAAACCTGAAGTCCAAGCGTCTTTGATTATGAAGCGCCTCTATGCTGTTAATGCCGAGTTTTAAGGGGAGTCTTTGCTAACGTGGGTTTAGATTTCTCGGAAGACTATCTTTGCGTATGCGGGGGCGCCGCTAAGGACGCACAAGTGGAGTTTTTTCGCGAAAGGCTCTATGTCGCCGCGGAGGAGATGGCTAAAAAAAAACGAAAAGTTGTGTGTTGCGGGGCTGCCACAGGAGTGATCGGGCTTTTTCAAGATTTCCTCAAAGAATTTGATGTTCCTGTAGTGGGAGCGTTTGCTGAAGACGAATTAGCCAACAAACATAGCGGCGTAAAGGATTTCAAGACTTTCCTCTCTTACAGCGAAAGGCAAAGTTATCTTTTGCAAAACTTTTCGCATTTTTTGTTCCTTCCCGGTGGCCTTGGAACGTTTCACGAATTTTTTTCGCTCTTGGCGCTTCCCTTTGCTGGGCTGGATGCAACGCAAGCCAAAGAAATAAAAATCACATGCTTGGATATGATGGGCTGGCGTTTTATAAAAAATGGATTAGAAAATTCTGTTTTTTGTGGACTTATCCCGCCGAAGAGTTTGGGGAATATTACCTTTTGGGACCCACTCGCGCCCCCTTCTTCTGTATTTTCCACGGCAGCTCTCGTCTCTTTGTCTGCCGCGTTACTTTCCTTTTCTTTAGGCTCTTGGGGCGCGACAAGAACAGGGAAACGCCCCCCAACAAACCAAGCGTCCCGATTGCCATTGGTGCCTGTCTTGCCCCAAATATAGGGATCAACATTCGCAGCTCCCCCTGTTCCTCGCGCCACAACCGTTCTAAGCATCGTCTTCATCGTATCCAACGCCTTTTGTTCTATGACTTTGATGGGAATGAAGGGCGTGTGCTGATAAAGGATTTCGCCTTTTTTGTTACGGATTTCGAGAACGCCGTAGGACAGGCACGCATCGCCATTGTTCGCAAAAGGAGCGTAAGCGCGTACCATTTCTAGCATCGTTACCTCGCCCGTACCCAGGGCCAACGTCAAATCCGCATTGAGGCGAGACGTAAATCCTAGGCGACGCGTCGTCTTTATGACCTCACGAATGCCAACTTTTTGGACAATGCGCAAGCAAACGCTATTAACGGAATAGACAAACGCTTCAAAGAAAGAGATCTCACCTAAGGATTTCCATTTGAAATTCCCGGGTTTCCAAGATCCAATCTGAAAAGGCGAATCGTCAAATTTCTCATCATGATCCATCCCTTTTTCAAGGGCCGTCAAGTAAACAAATGTTTTAAAGGAGGAACCGGGCTGACGCTGCGCGGTTGTGACGCGGTTGAATTGGCTTTTTCCGTAATCAAGCCCTCCGACCATGGCCAAAATAGCGCCGCTTGGCGTCATAAGCAAGGCGGCTGTCTCGGCATATTTATATTCCGCGCCAAAATTTTTATGGAAATCCGAGCAGACTTGTTCGGCCTTGTGCTGCATATCCGTTTGCAACGTGGTGACGACCGTGAGGTCCTCATCAATCGGCCCCATAAGCGAGGGCAAACTTTCATAGATCCAATCGGCAAAATAACGGCATCCCTTTTCTTTGATAGCCGATATTTCTAAGAAAGATTTTTCCCACTCTGCGACTTGCTCCTTCCAATTCGGCTCAATAAAAGCGTTAGCTTCCATCGTCCGAAGAACAAGGTGCGCCCGCCCTATGGCCTTTTTGGGGTTGGATGTTGGAGAATAGCGCGAGGGCGCGCGCAAAAGTCCGGCCAAAATCGCCGCTTCAAAAAGAGTAAGCTGTGTGGCGGATTTGTGGAAATAGCGCCGAGAGGCGGCATCAATCCCATACGTTCCCGCCCCAAAATACACGCGATTAAGATAAATAGTCAGAATTTCTTGCTTAGAAAAATAAGATTCAAGTTTGATAGAGAGAATCAGCTCTTGCAATTTTCTTTTGATAGAGCGGTCCGTACGGCTAAAGAGGCCGTGGGCCATCAGCATATTTTTGGCGAGCTGTTGCGTGAGGGTTGAGCCCCCCTGAACAATACGGTGCGCTTTGTAATTTTTGACCGCCGCGCGGAGAATGCCAATGGGGTCGATTCCACTGTGCTGAAAAAAACGCCTATCTTCCACGGAAAGAAAGGCCTTCACGACATATTCGGGCAAATCTTGCGTTTGAACAAATTCCTCAAAAGAATCGCCATACGTTGCCAAAATTGTTCCATCAACAGCTTGTATCGTTACGCTAGGCGTTCTCACATGGACGCTAAATTGCTGGAGAGGCGGCAGAGATTTATTGAGCCACCACAAAGCGCCAACGCTGAAGGCACCAATCAAAAAAGCCGTGCTTAAAGAGAGGCGGAAGAACGTCATAAAAAAAGTGCGCACATAAGAAAAGCGCCGCGTTTTGGGAGGAAAGACCTTTTTTTCTTTGTTTTTTTTTTCGGAGGGCATTTAAAATTCCTCCGTATTTTTTTTGGAAGAAGGGGGCGCGAGTGGGTCCCAAAAGGTAATATTCCCCAAACTCTTCGGCGGGATAAGTCCACAAAAAACAGAATTTTCTAATCCATTTTTTATAAAACGCCAGCCAAAGAAATAAAAATCACATGCTTGGATATGATGGGCTGGCGTTTTATAAAAAATGGATT
>BNTO01000082.1 GCA_025996655.1 Alphaproteobacteria bacterium | reverse complement strand
TTCTTGGGAACATCCATTCCTAGGACAATTTTTGACATTTTAACCTCCAAAAAGTAAAATTACACCGTCATGTCCCTCATGTACGCAGAGTCGCGCTCTTAGGATACGGTCCGGCATTATGACAACGTGGCGAGGTCTCATCAAGAAAGCAGATTCGTAATCTATGAAACCGTACAGTTTTTCCTCGCCGCCACCTTGTAGCAATAGCTATATGCCACAAGGCGAAGTTTAACTCACGTACATGCATATCAAAGGAAGGTTAATTATTGGTGTAAATCCTTTGGAGGACACAAAATAAAAAAAATGTGGCTTAGGTAAAAATATCCGAGCCCCTTACATTGGAGTTGATGATTTCACAGTAAAAATAGTTTTTCTCCTCATAAAAAAAAGCAAAAACATCAACTTCAATGTAAGGGGCTCTCTGCGTGGATTGATATGCGGGCGTCCGAAGCAGTGTCCGCATTTTGCAAAGATCCCACGCTTTTTACACCAGAAGCGACTTCGCGCGTCTCAAAAATATTTTATTTTTTTTAGTTCAATCTTCTGAAGCTGATACTTCAACCTCTTGCGCCGCTTGTCTTTGGATGGGAAGTTGATGTTTAATGCGCCCCAACACATCGATAAAAACAGAAATCCCCGTATTGGAAACGCGAAGAAGGGGGAGGCCGCTTTCGACGGTCCGTAGGCGGTCCGCAGCTAAATGTTGCCACAGAAAGGGCAGGGGGAACCAACCATCATTAAGAATGTGCACAATCCATTGGGCCGACGTTTTAGGCGTTTTATAAAGAGATTCCGAGCAGATGCGCGGCAAAAACGAAGGAAACCCTTTGATCTTCAAAGGAAGAACGGAGGGGCCGGGCGTACAATCAACGCCTGGGACTATGCGGTTGAGAAAATGCGGGAAAAATTTCCGCAAAGGCATATATTCCCCAAAAGGAAGGAGGCGCGTTTTGTCATACGTCGCCAAAATTTCTGTTTTTGAAAGAACAAAGAGACTGTTGTGCCAAACGGGACGCTTTGACGCGATAGAAGAGAGGCGATCGGCCCCAAAAATCAAAAACGTTTTTGCCGGCAATGCCTTTTGAATCTTTTTTAAGATGGGATGCGTCGGAGTGATCATGTGAAGTAGAGCCGTTTCCGGCCAAACAATAAGACCAACACCAGACTTTCCTCCTCCAGCTTTAAGCGTAAAATCCCACGTCTTTTTCAAAATATCTTCCGCCATTTCGGATGCCACTTTTTCTTTTTGAGAAATATTCGGTTGAACAACCATAACGCGAAAAGTGCGGAGCTTTTGTTGCGTTTTTGAAGACGGGGCAAAAAGTACCCAGCCGCCATACCCCATGCCCCCCACAAGCAAGAGAATCGTCATGCTTTTTAACATCGTCGAAGCACTATAAAAAGAGGCTAAAAACAAGCTCCATATTAGCGAAAGAACATAAACGCCACCCCAAGAAACGATCTGAATCATGAGGCTTGGCACAATAAAATCTTCAAAACAAAAAAGATGCGCGGTTAAATTCCAAGGAAACTGCGGCCAAAACACACTGCGCATATATTCTGTGCCTACCCACACAAACGAAAAACTCAAAACAAAACGAATTTTGTCTTTGGGTTTTGCGGGTTGGAAAAGCAAGGGATGCAGCGCGCCTGTAAAACATCCCCAAAAAAAGGCGAGGGCGCCAAGGCAGGGCAAGAAAAGAAAGCTGTGCTGCGTTACCCAAAATGCTTTGTAAAGGCCAAAAAGGGAGACAAACCAAAAGACGGCGCCAAACGCCCAGGCGTTACCAAAAAGGTGCGCGCGCGTGTTCGCCCAAAATTGTTCGTGAAGGAAGCCTAAAAAGCCGATGGAAGAAAGGCTGAGTCTTAAGAAAAAGGAAAGGAAGCGAAAGGCGTCCGACAAAGGCGGGAGGAACCCGGTGCTCCATAAAAGTCCATAAAAAAAACACATTTTCGTGGAATGGCGAAAAGAAAAAAGGGATGAGAAGGAAAAGGATTTTTTTTTCACATTGAAGTCCTTTGTGGATTTTTTTACATCCCTCAACCTTTACCTTACGCGAAACGGGCGTTTCAAGAAACTGGGAGAAGGAAGACGAAAAATTTCTATGGGCTTTTTTTATTGTTGCTTTTCGCTTCTTCCAAAAGTTATCCTGAAAGAGTTGGGGCCCACGCCTTAACCGTTTCGGAGGAGCGGACGCACCCAAAAAGGCGTCTCGGCTGCACGAAACAAGAGCGCTAGGGGAAGGCGCTTCAAATCCCCATCAAACGCGATTTTAGGAAAACGGCCGTGCAAGCGTGTTTTTGCGCCATTTTTTTACGCGCAAAATCATTTTTTTCAAAAGAGTTTTGCTCTTTGAACCCCTCACTTTAAAAACAAAAAGGGAAGCTGCTTCGCCTTCTGACGTTCGCCAAGGCCGGCTCCTCCTGCATTCTTTGCTGTTCATCACGTTTTGATGCGCCGCGCCTTGCCACGCTCTGCCCCTTTTCTTTCTCATTTTTTTTCAAGGAGAACCTTATGCAATTTTTAGATTACAAACTAAACGTCAAACAAGCCGACATCGCCGCCGACGGCGCCTTTGAAGGTTACGCCAGCGTTTTCGACACCGTCGACGCCCAGCAAGAGCGCATGGCGCGCGGCGCGTTCGGCCAAACCCTGGCCCGCTACAAACAAGAAAAACAATGGCCCAAGATGCTTTGGCAGCACGACCCCAAGACGCCCATCGGCCTTTGGGACGACATGGTGGAGGATGCGTACGGCCTGTTTGTGCGCGGACGCCTTTTGCTGGATTTGCACAAGGGGCGCGAGGCTTATGCGCTGCTGAAGTCGGGCGTGGTCGACGGGCTTTCCATTGGCTACCTCACCAAGCAGGCGCACAAGGAGGCCAATGTCCGCGTCCTCGACCAAGTGGATTTGTTTGAGGTGTCGTTGGTGACGTTTATGGCCAATCCTTTGGCGAAGGTGACGACCTACAAACATTGGTCGGAACCCTACGCCGAGACGGTTTCCATGATGAACCGCCTGAAAGTCCTGAAACGCGCGATGGAGCGGACGGATCTGCGCGTGAAAAATTTGATTTTGGAGAGTTTTGTTTAGGGATCTCTTGAAGGACCCTACGCAAACGGTGTTGGGAGAGGTCGCGACGCGGTACGAAAGCGGAGAAGCCGCCTTTGTAAGAGCCCTAAGGACCCAAGCCGACTCCAATACGCTGAATATTTTTCAGCCCTGCAGTTTTTCGTCGGTCCAGTCACTCTCAGGCGTTTCACCGTATGGGGACAGAAGCTTCAGCCTCTTCAGTATTGTTTGTTCGATGTTTTCTGCCTTCGTTTTTTGTCCGACGTTTTTTGTCGCCGTTTCTTTTTCAGAATTTTTTCTGCTTTCTATAAAGACAGCGAAGAAAGAGTTTATAAAACTACTTTCTGTCGGGAATGTTTCCTTTATCACCGCTTCCTCTTCCGGAGTTAAGTTTGCGTTAGCATAGTTAGCACCCATCTTTTCCCTTACCCAATTGCCGCCGCCTCCTCCGCTTGGGCCAGCGTCGGGTGAAGTGCTAGACGAGCTCGAAGAACTTGAGGAAAGTGAGGCGTTCTGCGATCCCTGGTTGTTGCGAGCATCTTGCTGTTGTCTTTTGGGAGGCACGTGAGGAATTCTGGGGCTCTTCGAGCGAGGTGTGTTTCTCCCTCTGTTGTGGCCTAGCAGCAATGGTGTTGGTTGAGGTTGCCCGTAACCTCTGTGAGGCACAAACGTTCCGAAACAAGAGGAATAAGGACCCGAACTCGAATTCGGGTACGATGAATGGGACGAGCTTGAAGAACTTGAAAACGGATTCGAGTACGGTGAAGAGGACGAGCTTGAAGAACTCGAACTGGACGAGCTTGAAAACGAATTCGGGTACGGTGAAGAGGACGAGCTTGAAGAACTCGAACTGGACGAGCTTGAAAACGAATTCGGGTACGGTGAAGAGGACGAGCTTGAAGAACTCGAACTGGACGAGCTTGAAAAACTCGAAGACGAATTCGGGTTCGGTGAATAGGACGAGCTTGAAGAAGACGAGCTTGAAGAACTTGAAAACGAATTCGGGTACGGTGAAGAGAACGAGCTTGAAGATGTTCCGGCGTTCTTTTCCCCTAACTCCGTTTTAAAATAACTTCCTTCGCCTTTATGGTCAGTATCTTCAACCCAATCGAAATCAGAGGCTTGAACACCCAACTGCTTGAGGATGCTTACAAGTTTCGGCCCCTTGAAATCGTAGTGAAATATCGCCATCGCTGCCATATTTTGAGGAGAGACTTGGCTATAATTTTGGCTTAATGCCTCCTCAGCATCTGCATTTATGGGCGTTACTCGAATCTCTTTTTCCAACTTCGTTACGTCGGCAACCCTCTGTCGCGAAGACTCTAGAGTCTCCTGTAGTTCTGGAGGTATATGTTGATGGATTGGTATCCACTGTATGTCGGAAGAAGTTATGAGCTTCTTGCCGATTTCGAAAGCAGTACAGAGGATGCTATAGCCTGGCTCATCACGGACGACGTCCACAAGGGAAGTCCCAAAAGAGTTCAACACCGTATGGCAAAGGACCATCTGGTAGGCCGGGGCGTAAGATTTATACGCGTCGCCCGTCAAAATCTCCTTTGCGAGTTCTACGTCGACTTCGCTTGCCTGCCTCGCCGCCTCTAGGGCGTTCCTTTCCACTTGTTCTTGACTCCCAAACATAAGAGAACCGAACAAAAAATAAAGAAGGTAGACTGTGGTTTTCATAGAATTTATCCCTAAATGTTTTAACTTACAGGCCCATAGTATTTCTTCTCTCTCTCTGTGTCAAGCAAAAAGATCGACATGTCAACGCCATTTAGGAATGTCACCCTTGAGCCTTCCCGATGAGCCCGAAACGGATACGCCTAGCCGGCTGATGGCGGTAGGAATTCCCTTGGTGTTGTGAGCAAGGCCTCAACAACAGCCTTCACCTCTTTC
>BNTO01000081.1 GCA_025996655.1 Alphaproteobacteria bacterium | reverse complement strand
ACCTCTAGTGCCTCCTTAGTTGGTATTTTCAAAAAAACTCTCGGAGGTTTTGACTTATTTGTCTGCCGGAAACCTGCGGTTGGAAGTAACATTATGGGGAACTTTGTGGAAAACTTCGGGAAATGTGGGATTCCAAGTCTCCCACAAAGTTATCTACGAATGTTACTCCCAACCGCAGGTTTCCGGCAGACAAATAAGTCAAAACCCTGAGGCAATCTCATATGTATCTGAACTTAGACAAGAATTGAGGCCACAAGAAAAAAACTCTGCTGAATCTTCCTAAAGAAACAACGGAATCAACGTGAGTGCTGATTCTACTTAAGGCACTGAAGTCTGAGAAAAATGAATTTTTCTAGGCTTTGTAAAATACTCAAACGTGGTGAGGCTGCGGATTCTTTGTAACCCTCTCAACATCAAGGGTTCCCTATGTCTGAAGATTCTTTTTCTTGAGGGAAAATCCGGAGTCTGAGTCTTCTTGGATATGTGTTCCTCGTCCCTATATTTTGTGTACTTTACAAGCTGTATGAGCTTTAAGATAATTTTTCTAACATAATCTACACAAACTCTGCGTCGAGGCGTGCTTGAACGTCGGGACCGCAACTGAAATTTGTAAAAACTTTTTGGACATCATCATTATCTTCCAGGGCATCAATCATCTTGAGCAAGGTTTGAACCGTTTCAAAATCGCAATCAAGTGTATTAACAGGTTTCCAAATAATTTCAGCTTTTGAGGGTTCGCCAAAACTTTCCGTGAGGGCATCGCGCAGGGCTCCAAAATTTTCTACCGAGCAAAAAACAGCCCAACCTCTTTGGGATTCTTCGCCCTCCTCAGTCTCTTCTTCCACATTTTCCGCACCGGCTTCAACGGCTTTTTCAAAAAGATCGTCAAACGTTGTTGATTCCCTCGGGAATAAAAGATAGCCGTCATGCTCAAACAAAAAACTCACACTTCCTAACTCGCCCAAGTTCCCACCAAATTTAGAAAAGGTGGAGCGAATCTCGGGGACCGTTCTGTGGCGATTATCCGTTAGGGCTTCAACAATAACCGACACGCCGCCCACGCCAAACCCTTCAAAACGAATATCTTCGTATGATTCCGTATTATCCTCGCCCAGAGCTTTTTTGAGAATGCGGTTAATGTTGTCGTTGGGCATATTTACCGTGCGCGCCGCCGCCAAGGCCGCTCTCAGGCGAGGATTGGCCTGGGGATCGGTGCTGCCAAGCTTGGCGGCTACCAAAATTTCACGCCCAAGTTTCGCAAAAGCCTTCGCGCGCTTAGCGTCTTGCGCTCCTTTGCGATACATAATGTTTTTAAACTGAGAATGGCCTGACATAAAAAAACCTCTCTTTTTTATCTTCTCTAATACGGGATGCGTCGCTTGCAAGAAAATAAATCTCCCAAGCCCCATAAATTCATTTTAAAAAACCCAGGCCTTTATAGCAAATCTAAAAATCTCCGGCGATTCTTTTAGCCTTGCACGTCAAAAATTTTTGAAAAAATCCCAACTGAATTTTTAAAATTCCCTCAAAATTAAGAGAAAAAAACGCCTTTTCAGGCCGATAAAAAAAATTTAATGATTTTTTTACTCAATTGTGATTAATATCTCTCTAGTGAATGGGAAAATTATGGTTATTCGTTATGATGAAAAATTGTGTGGCAGCGCTGTTGATGGGTGTTGCTTTTGTAGCTTGTACATCAAAGAAGGATATTGAAACGACAACAACGGCGACTATCGTCCCTGGGTCAGCTGAGGATTTCGCGCAGAATGTCTCCAACACCGTTTACTTTGGGTTCGATCGTTATAATTTAACGCCTGAAGCCGAGGATGTTTTGAAAGCTGTGGCGGCTTGGTTCCAAACTTACCCGAACAAGCAGTTTGTTATTGAGGGCCACACCGACAAACGAGGAACCCAGGATTACAACTTGGGCTTGGGAAGCCGACGTGCGGAATCTGTCAAGACATTCTTGACAAAGAGTGGCCTAGATAAGTCGCGGATGTCAACGATTTCCTACGGGAAAGAGTGCCTCGTGTCTCAAGGTGACGAAGAGAGAGATCACGCTGAGAATCGGCGAGCACACATCGTTGTTCAATAATTCGTTAAACAACTTTTCGTAAAACCGTCCTGTTCCAAGGGCGGTTTGCTTCGCCTCTATTCCAGAGGTTACTCCCCACCCACCCTATTAAAATAGCACAAATCCGTTAAGAAGTAATGAAACATATTTTCGTCATACGTCTATTCTATTTACAATCATTTAATGTTTTTTTGATACCCTAGAGGGGTGGGTGGGGAGTAACTTCATTTTTGCTGCGCTAAATGTTTTGCAATAATTCAATATTTTTATCGGATGGAGGAGAGAGAATTTTTTAGATTTTTCGATACAATCCGCTGCTCCCAAACAGATCTCTTACGCTTCTGTCGGTACGCGCTCCATCACGGCGCCACATTGACGCAGTTTTTCCTCAACGCGCTCATAGCCGCGATCAATATGATAAATGCGCTGAACGGTCGTCGTCCCCTTGGCAGCAAGCCCTGCCAAAATAAGCGAAACGGACGCCCTTAGATCTGTCGCCATTACGTGCGACCCTACAAGTTCCTTAACACCTCGCACGAGAGTCGATGTTTTGTGAACCGTAATGTCAGCGCACATGCGGCACAGTTCAGGAACATGCATAAGCCTATTTTCGAAAATTGTTTCCGTAATCATAGCCGCGCCGTTGCAAAGGGTCATCAACGCCATAAATTGCGCCTGAATATCGGTGGGAAAACCCGGATACGGCTCCGTCATCATATCAACGCCTTGGATTTCGCCTGGCATACGGACGCGCACATCCGAAAACGCAGGATTGTGCGCCGAAGGCATAGCCTCAATAAGGGCTCCGGCTTTTGAAAGATGATTCCAAAATGTAAAGAGGTCGTCAAAAACAACATCCCGCAGCACGATATCCCCGTGTGTGATGGCGCTGGCAACGGCGTAGGTGGCGGCCTCAATGCGGTCTGGAATGATGGCGTGCGTCGTGCCCCCAAGCTGTTCGACGCCGTCAATAACAAGCGTGTCCGTCCCAATCCCGCTGATTTTTGCCCCCATAGCGTTCAGACAATGAGCCAAATCGCTCACTTCAGGCTCTTTAGCCGCATTTTTAATAATGGTCGAACCCTTGGCTAACACCGCCGCCATCATCACATTTTCCGTTCCGTTTACCGTCACCAAGGGCATGGCAATATGCGCGCCCCGAAGGCCCTGAGACGAAACTTTGGCGCAGATGTAACCGCCCTCAATGTCAATCTCAGCGCCCAAACTCCGCAGGCTTTCAATGTGCACATTCAAAGGGCGAATCCCGATGGCGCACCCCCCAGGCAAGGACACTTTCGCCTCGCCACAGCGCGCCAGCAAAGGGCCTAAAACGAGGATGCACGCCCGCATTTTGCTGACGATATCATAAGGCGCAACGGTGTTTGTGATGATGCTTGCTTGCAACGTTAGCGTTTTTTCGGCTGCATTTTTTTGGACATCTACGCCATGCTGGGCCAAAAGGGCCTCCATGCGGGAAACATCACTGAGGGCGGGGACATGGTGCAGACAAAGGGGTTGATCGGTCAAAAGAGACGCCGCCATCAGGGGGAGCGCCGCATTTTTGGCGCCGCTTATAAAAATTTCACCTTTAAGGGAAACGCCTCCTTCAACAACAATTTTTTCCATTTTTTAAGATTTCGTTTTGTCCTGTTCTTTATTTCTAACGCGTTCCGAAAAGATTGGGAAGAGAAAGGAACGTTCTGCCCTACGACATTTGGTCCTACAGCGCAGAGGACGCCTCAACTCCCGCCTCTTTCAAGTAATGCGGCTGTGCCATCCAATCCGGACAAACTTTAACCCGCAAGTGCAAGTGAACGCGGCGTTTGAGGCCTTTGGCGATTTTGAGGCGGGCGTTCATTCCTATCGTTTTGAGGCGTTGGCCTTTTTGGCCGATAACAATAGGCTTTTGGCTTTCCTTCGCCACTACAATATTTTGAAAAATATGAAGTCCATCTTCATCTTCCTGTAGGGCCACCGGCTCCACATAGGCCTGATACGGAATTTCCTCTTGAAGATTTTGAAAAACATGTTCCATGGTCATTTCCGCCGCCCATCGCGCAAGATCGGGAAGCACAGACTGCGGCGGGTAGAGCCAAGGCCCCTCGGGCAGACGCTCTTGCAAAGAATGGCGTAAAATGGGCACATTCGTTTTTTTTTCGGCGGAAAGAATAAAAAAATCATCAAAACGCGTGTAAGCCTTAAATTCGGCCGTTTTGGCGAGCAAATCATTTTCTTTAACTTTATCAACTTTGTTGAAAGCCAAAAACAGAACAGGGCCTCTTTCGCTGTAGCGCTGCAAAAGCATGTGAATAATCTCGTGCGAGGCCTTCATGTTTTTGGCGGAAAGGTCGGCCACCATGACAATAATGTCGGCGCTTTTGATCGCTTGAAAAGAATTTTTTCGTAAAATCTTCCCGAATTCTGTCGTAGGCGTAAATAAGCCGGGGGTATCCACAAAGGCGATTTGAGCAGACTCTTGCTCTAAAACGCTAAGAACATTGAAGCGCGTCGTCTGTGGTTTAGCCGAAACCGCCGCCACACTTTTTCCCACCAAAGCGTTTAAAAGTGTTGATTTCCCTGCATTAGGCGCGCCGCACAACGCGACAAAGCCAAATTTTTGCTGAGCCATACATCAAGCCCTAAGACGGTGCCCCTGAATGAAAGTGGCGTCTCCTACGGGAATTGAACCCATGTTACCGCCGTGAGAGGGCGATGTCCTAACCGCTAGACGAAGGAGACATATATGTCATTGTAGGAGTTTGGGGATTTCTTTTCAAGGATGCTGTTTGTCCTGTCAACACAATTTAGGAATGTCATGTTTGTGCCATTTAGGAATGTCACCCTTGAGCCTTCCCGATGAGCCCGAAACGGATACGCCTAGCCGGCTGATGGCGGTAGGAATTCCCTTGGTGTTGTGAGCAAGGCCTCAACAACAGCCTTCACCTCTTTCGAA
>BNTO01000080.1 GCA_025996655.1 Alphaproteobacteria bacterium | reverse complement strand
TATAACTTGGGGAAAAGATTGAAGGCGATAAAAGGGTTTAGGCCCGTAGAATTTGTTGCTAAAAAGAGGGGGAAAGAGTCGACGGAGTTTGCTCAAGAATTATACAACAAGAATTTGGGACTAGACATTTAGTGATACTTCTGAGATCACTCAAGGAAGAGCGTGTGGCACGCATTCTTAAAAGTGTGAACCCTGAAGTTTTGGTTTCCTATTTTTTAAAGTCGAAAAACGAAAATCTTGGATTTTATCTTCCCCCTCTTCTACCAAGTCAAAAGGCCTATAGTTTCCTTTGTGAAAAAATAGAAGGAGAGGAATCCGTCTTCAAGTGGTTCGTACACCATGCGTCAAGCTGGTATAGGACAGGCATAAAAAGACGGGAACAGGCACTATGACATGGCGCGATGGCAGTATGTATAAGGAAGATTGGGTGAATGACTATATGGAAGGAAATGGCGTCATGAGATACGCAGATGAAAGCGTATATGCCGGTCAGCGGCACGACGACAAAAGGACAGGAATCGGGACTATGATATGGTTGAATGGAGATAGGTATGAGGGAGATTGGATGGATGACTGTATGGACGGAAACGGAGTCATAACGTATGCAGATGGAAGCGTGTATAACGAGCAATGGATTATAAATGACAGGTCTCGAATGGGAAGTATGACGTGGCCTAACGGAGAAAAGTTTGTGGGAATTTGGCTCTTCGACACAATCATTAGCGGAGTTTACACATGGACTAATGGACAAAAGTATGAAGGATTCATTTATGACGCGGGGAAGAGTGGTTCCGCGTTCTTACAGACAAAAGTGGGAGGGTGTTATTTAAAGGAGAATGGAAAGACGATAAGTTCTTTTTTAACACTTCTGCGAGCAGTTCATCTTTTAGTTTAAAGATGACCGGTAATTAATTAGGGGAGGGGAGTAGCGACGACGTCTCTTTCTGGTTCGTTCTTTCATTCCCCGCCTAGAAAAGTTATGATGAGTTTTGAATTTGCCATTTTTTTAACCTTTTGTGCCGCGCCGTCCTGATTTTATTTCCGTTATTCAAAGCCAGGTTTTGTCTTTTTCCGAGGAGGATTTTGAAAAAGCGAAGGCGTGGCCTTTTGAAGAGGCCCGGAAAATTCTTACGCGCCTTCAGGGAAAAACGCCCAAAAAGGGCTATGTGCTTTTAGAGACAGGCTATGGTCCGTCGGGACTGCCGCACATTGGAACTTTTGGGGAAGTCGCTCGAACCGTCATGGTTCAACACGCATTGGACCTGTCGTCTTCGATCCCCACGCGGTTGTTCGCGTTTTCCGACGATATGGACGGGTTCCGCAAAGTTCCCGACAATGTGCCAAATCAAGCCATGCTCGCGCAACATTTGGGCAAACCTCTCACTTCTGTGCCTGACCCTTATGGGAAATACGAAAGTTTCGGGCATCATAACAACGCAAAGTTGCGCGAATTTCTGGACTCTTTTGGCTTCCACTACGAATTTAAAAGCGCTACGGAGCATTATCAATCAGGCGCGTTTGATGCGATGTTGCTGGCGGTTTTGGCGCATTACGATGAGATTATGGCGATTGTTTTGCCTACCCTGCGCGATGAACGCCGCGCAACGTATAGTCCTTTTTTGCCTATTCACCCGCAAACGCAACAGGTGCTGCAAGTTCCTACGGTGGAGCGCTACCTTGAGGCTGGAACAATTGTTTATAGGGATCCTGGGACGCATAAACTTCTTGAAACACCCGTTACGGGGGGCCATTGTAAATTGCAGTGGAAAGTAGACTGGAGCGGGCGCTGGTTTGCGTTTGATGTGGATTATGAAATGTCGGGCAAGGATCTTATTTCGTCGGTGGAGCTTTCCAGCCGCATTTGTAAAGTCCTGGGCGGCCACCCCCCTGAGGGCCTTTGTTATGAGCTTTTTTTGGACCAAGAAGGGCAAAAAGTTTCAAAGTCCAAGGGCAATGGCCTTTCCCTTGAAGAATGGCTGCGCTACGCCCCGCAAGAAAGTTTGGCGTATTATATGTTTCAAGCGCCTAAACGCGCGAAACGTCTTTATTTCGATGTGATTCCTAAGGCTGTGGATGAATATATTGCGTGGCTTTCGCGTTTTGAATCCCAGGAGGCGTTGCAAAAATTGGACAATCCGATTTTTCATATTCATCAAGGGAACCCGCCTGACGCGCATGATGTGTTGTCTTTTAATATTTTGCTGAATCTCGCCTCGGTCTGCGGGACAGAGAGCGCGGAAGTTTTGTGGGGCTTTGTGCAGAAATATCTTCCGCAAGCCACCCCCGAATGCGCTCCGTTTTTGGACCGGCTTATTCATCATTCTTTGATGTATTTTCAAGATTTTATTAAGCCGAATTTATCTTATCGTGCGCCGACAACTTTGGAAAAAACGGCGATGGTGGATTTGTTGGAAGCGCTCCAAGAGGCGACGCAAGCGATAGAGGAGGGGGAGGCCCCCTCGCCTGAATCCTTGCAACAGGTGGTTTTTGAGGTTGGGAAAAAATATCCTTTTTCGAATCTTCAACAGTGGTTCCAATCCCTTTATGAAATTCTTTTGGGAAATTCGCAAGGGCCGCGCATGGGCTCGTTCATTGCTCTCTATGGCGTGGAAAATATGTGCGCGCTGATTATGCAAAAACTCGCCGGAGAAGAAACCGCGGAAGAAACGGGATAAGATTTGCTTTTGCAAAAGATTTAGCGCGGCGGAGGAAAATCTCTCTTTTTTTTCAACGCTCCTTCCTTATATTCAGCTTGGCTGAGAATACGGCCTGAGGCGTGATAAACCTTTTCCTCCCCGTCGAGCAAGCCCTTGGCGTAGGAGGCCAAGCGCATAAGCCCATTTCCATCCAGGCCCGTGTAAAAATTTTCCATGGCGCCATGAATTTGGTCGTCCTCATAAAACGTGCGCAGTTGAATTTGTCCTTGACGGGAAAAGCTTTCGCACTTTCCACTCCTTTTGTCTGCATTAAAAGTTGAGGAAAGCGCCACTGTTTCCCCGTCTGGGTGATATTGTTTCATTTCACCTTGTTTTTGGCCCTCTACAAAAGTCATTTCCGCAACAAGAATTCCCTCCTCATTAAATTCGCGACACACACCGTGAAGCACGCCCTCTTTCATTTCAAATTCTGTGCGCACAATCCCGTTTTCATACGTTTTTCCGACACCATCGAGCTTGCCGCCTTTCATCCCCGCTTCCATTTTTGGCTGTTCGTCTTTGTTGAAAATGGAAAAAGGACCGGTCAAAACGCCACCCGCGTACGTTACAACGTAGTGATCGCCCGCATCATCAAAATATTCAAAGGGGCCATCTTCGGGCGGAGGATCGGGATTTTTTTTGGGTTCTTCTTCCGTGGGTTCTTCAGGCGCCGGGGGGGCTTCTTCTGAGGGAGCAAGGGCCTTGGCGCCTTCGAGCAACTCTCCCGCCTTTCCCGTCCAACCTTCCTCAGTGCTCTCTTCTGGGGAAGCGCCTTCCTTCCCCTCCTCTTTTTCAGCGTCTTCCTCTGAACCTTTCTTTTCTTTTTCCTTTACATTCCCATCTTTATCATGACTTCCTGCCGTAAGGGGCTCAGCATAAGGCGCCGGCGGTTCCTCTTCATCACCACTCTTCGCTAAAGCATTGTAATCTTGAGGCGAAGACGGGGGCGGCGTCCCCTTCTTTCTTTCTGAAGAATCTTGGACAGAGGAAGGCGCGCTGGCGTGCGGCTCGGAATCTTGTACTTTTTCTTGCGCTTCCCCGTCATCCTTTTTCAAGAAAGAATCTTCTTCCTCGGGCTTCTCTTCTTTTGGCGGGTCTTCCTTGTCACCGGGCGCTTTGTCGAGATCTTCGGCCGATTGATCAACCAGGGCGGCCGCTTGTTCAAACCCTTCCATCATCGCTTTACTGCCTTCCTTGCTTCGCCTAAGCGGCCTCAGCGTTCTTTTCTGTTGAAGAGGAATCGTCGGATGATTGTTCTGTTTCTTTTTCCTTAGATTGCTCCGCCGGCGGCGCTACCTCTGAAGGCGAACTTTTCTGAGCTTCTTTTTGGGCATATTCAACAAAGTGATCTAAAGATGTAGATTGCTCCTTGGAATAAGCCGCGCCCTCCTCTCCTTCCATTTTTTTAGGTTCAAGTTTTGCCAGTCCTTCGACGGCCTCACCGTTTTCAAGAATTTTCTCAGTGGATCCCTCATGTTTTTTTGTCAACTCTTCCAAAAAGTTTTGAAGACTCTTGGGCAGGAGTTTCTGAATCGTATCGCCTGTCTGGATAACGTAAGGAACCAAAGAGCTCTTTTGAATAAAATCCGGCATTTCGCTTAGGGGAAGAAAACACGTTGCCATGATGGAAAGACAACTCAGCAAAAAAGCACACTTCGCTGCCCCTAAAACACAACCCAAAACGCGATCAAGGGGCGAAATAACCGTTCCTCGAATAAGCCCGGAGCAGAGAGAGCCAATGAGGCTAATAATGGTGAAAGCAATAATGAAAACCAACCCGCTCACAACAATATCAGCAACAAAACGCGATTCGAGGCGAGCGCGCACAAAAGTTTGCAAAAGGGGAATATCCCAAAACGTAGCAACAAGAGCAAGAATCCACGCCAAAATGCGGGAAAGCTCGCCAATAAATCCACGCGAAAACCCAAGAATCCCCATCAAAAGAAGGGCCCCGAGTAAAGAAAGGTCAATAGGATTCATAGAGAGAAAAATAAGTCACGCAGATACTTTTCATGGTATAGAAGCCGCTATGGTTTTGCAAACGTGCGCGCAGTCGAAGGGCTTGTTTCAGGCCAGGGAAAAGCGAAAAGAGGTATTCTCCCGATGAAACCATCATACTTCCTGTGAAATGAATTAGAGATGGCCCTGTTGAAACCTAACAGCTCACCCCCCGAAGAAGAGAAAGAATGAGTTTTGCAAAATTTTTGTCGTAAAATCCGATTTTTAAAAGGAGAAAGTACGAAAAAGTTTCCTTTTTGACCATTATCTTCCCTTTTTGTCAGCGTCATTCCTCTTTTCCCACAGATCTCTGCTGTTTTAACATCTGTATTCCTGTTTCAGTACAACCATCCTCTTGACGTTAAACACGAACGATGGCATGAATCCCGTT
>BNTO01000079.1 GCA_025996655.1 Alphaproteobacteria bacterium | reverse complement strand
GGGACGGATGAGTTGGTTGATAAACATTTTTTTGATTTTTTTTGCCAAACGAATCTCATTCTACCAAAAGCTTGAAGCCAAAGTTGATCTCTTTCGATGGGGGATGAGAGGTTTCAACAGGGCCATAGTTCTTCCCAGGATTTTTGCGAATAAACATCGGACGGTTCCAGATCGGACACTTTCTCAAGCAGTTGCGCCATCTCTTCTTCAGGACTAACCCGCATAGCTTCATCCTCAAGCTTCTCAACCTTTTCTTCAAATTTTCGGTCCTCTTCTTGCTTTTTCTCACTTTGCTTATTCAGCTCCAATTCCCTCGCAGCCTTTTTACGTTCAATGAACCCAAGCTCTGCGTTTTACGTCACTGCGTCCTGTACTCGTTCTTGGAGAGTTTTTCTATAACGGTAAAAGGATCTCCTGGGGCTGATGATTCAAGCCATCGGATCGCTGTCTGCGTAGAGCCATCGATAAGGAGGGCTTGGCTGTTGGCCTCAACACGTTCTTCGCCTTCTTCTGAGAACAAAGGCTTGTTCGTTGTTCTGTCTCTTATGGCGTCGATATGACCGTTATCAATCACGTCGACCTGTCTCTGGCTGGCCTCGGTAAGAATCACCGGAGTGTCGGATTTAGAGCGCGTAAAAAACCCTAGTTGGCTGATGGACTCCTGTAGATTTGGAGAAGGTGAAGTCGGTAGATCTAAAGAAGACAATTCTAATTGTTTAGAGTGAGCCAAACCACATGCCAACCAATTCTTCAACGGAGCTATTGTTTG
Organism: Alphaproteobacteria bacterium; assembly: GCA_025996655.1. Taxonomy (GTDB): domain Bacteria; phylum Pseudomonadota; class Alphaproteobacteria; order BNTO01; family BNTO01; genus BNTO01. The sequence goes on along the minus strand of BNTO01000079.1, from coordinate 4,342 downwards.
CGAAAGAGTGCGGTATGTTTTCACGAGCGCTTCGGCTGCAAGCATTTGCGTCGCCCCAGCAACTAAAGAGATTTGACTCACTATTTGCGCAAGAGCTTGTTGAAAAGAAGCAGGATTCTCAATCGATTTTTGGATCCATGTGTTCGCGCGCGGGCTTTGTTCCTCAAGATGAGCCCTCTAACTCTGCGAAGCTTGCAGGGAAAATGAGAAAAAACTTAACCCAAGGAGGAAAGAAAAACGGATCTGCATAGTAAAAAATCAAAAACTTCACCTAAGACACACTTTTTTACCGCACTTCTTTGGTAATTGTCAAGATTTTTGTTTAACCGTACAGATTTGCAATTGGAGAACCACGTAGGAGACCTCTCGCTAAAAATCGTGGGGATCTCCTATGTTTTTCCCCGCACTCATCCCCATAGCGAACGCTTGGTGTGTTGCGAGAATCCAAGAGCGCACAGACGCTAGCTTTTTCTTGGAAAAAGTGCTATAAGATCAGGTGCGTCGCTCAAAAAATCCTCCTCAAAAAACATGTCCGAAAAAGATCCCACCCCTTCCTCCCCTCAAAATGACATTCGCTCTGTCTCTATTGAAGAGGAAATGAAAGGGGCTTATTTGGACTATGCCATGAGCGTTATTGTTTCGCGCGCGTTGCCGGATGTGCGCGACGGTCTCAAACCCGTTCATCGCCGCATTTTGTACACCATGAACGAAAGCGGATTCGACTACAACAGGCCGCACCGCAAGTCCGCACGCATTGTGGGAGACGTTCTTGGAAAGTATCATCCCCACGGCGACGTCGCTGTTTATGAGGCCATGGTTCGCCTCGCGCAAAGTTTTGTGATGCGCTTGCCTTTGGTAGACGGGCAAGGGAACTTCGGTTCGCTCGACGGAGACCCGGCTGCGGCCTCACGTTATACCGAAGCAAGGCTCAGCCGCGTTTCGCGCGATCTTTTAGACGATATTGATAGCGACACTGTCGACTTTCAACCGAACTACGATAATTCCCTTGAGGAACCCACCGTTTTGCCTGCGCGTTTTCCGAATTTGCTTGTGAATGGTTCCAATGGCATCGCGGTCGGGATGGCAACGTCGATTCCGACGCATAATTTGGGCGAAGTGATTGATGCTTGTTGCGCGCTGATTGATGACCCCAATCTTCCCACCGAAGACCTCTTTCGCATTGTTCCAGGCCCCGATTTCCCCACGGGCGGCATTCTCATGGGAAGAGGCGGCATTCTTCAGGCGTATCAAACGGGGCGGGGGTCCACGATTTTGCGTAGTAAAACGCATATTGAAGATCTCAAGGGCGGCCGCCAGGCCATCATCATCACGGAAATTCCGTATCAAGTGAATAAAGCCAAAATGGTTGAGCGCATTGCGGAACTCGTCAAAGAAAAAATCATTAATGACATCAGTAACATTCGCGACGAGTCGGACCGAGAAGGCGTGCGCGTTGTGATTGAATTAAAAAAAGAGGCCGTGGCCGACGTTGTCCTCAACCAGCTCTACCGCTATTCGCCCGTGCAAGGCAGCGTAAACTTTAACATGTTGGCACTTTTGTATGGTCGACCGGAGCAGCTTTCTTTGAAGCGCATTTTGGAAGCGTTTTTAGGATTTCGCGAAGAGGTTGTGAAACGCCGGACGCGCTTTGAATTAGGCAAGGCCCGCGAAAGAGCCCACGTTCTTATGGGGTTTGCGGCGGCCCTCGCGAATTTGGATGACGTCATTCGCCTCATTCGCGAGGCCCCAGACAGGGCTACGGCCAAACAAGGCCTGCTGGAGCGTTCTTGGAAGTCCGACGATGTTGTGCCTTTGCTGAGTTTGGTGGATGATCCCAATAGCGAAGATCAAGGTTTTTACAAATTCACAGAAATCCAGGCCGACGCCATTTTGGATTTAAAATTGCATCGCCTTACAGGCCTTGAGCGCCAGAAAATTCAGGAAGAATTGTCCGGCATAGCGGAAGTCATTCGCCATCACATTCATTTATTAGGAGCCCGCGACGAAATTTTTGAAGTCATTCGAGGCGAATTGATCGCCATCAAAGAAAGATACGCCACCCCGCGGCGGACCGTTATTGAGGACACTCCGGCTGGCTTTGAAGACGAGGACCTCATTCAGCGCGAAGATATGGTGGTGACCGTCAGTCTTGAAGGGTATATTAAGCGCGTCCCTCTCGACACCTACCGCTCCCAACGCCGTGGCGGACGCGGACGCTCGGGCATGGCCACCAAAGAGGAGGATATTGTCAATGATATTATTGTAGCGAATACGCACGATAACATCCTTTTTTTCTCAACCTTAGGGCAAGTTTATTCGCTAAAAACGTACCAATTGCCGTTGTGCGGCCCACAATCCAAAGGGCGCGCCATGGTGAATCTTTTTCCGCTGAGTGAAAAGGAAAAAATTTCCACCGTTTTGGTCGTTCCTGAAAAGGAGGATCACAGCCAAAAATGCCTCATTTTTGCAACGTCCTTCGGAAATATTCGTCGTAACAAGATTTCAGATTTTGCCCGCATTGCAGGCAACGGCAAAAAGGCGATGCGCCTCGATGAAGGCGAACTTCTTATGGGCGTTAAAATGGCGGATCCTGAAGATGAAATCCTCTTGTCCACAACTGGGGGGATGGCGAATCGCTTTGCGGTTTCCAACATTCGTATTTTTTCAGGGCGCGATTCCAACGGCGTACGCGCGATTAAGCTTGAGAGAGGAGATGTCGTCATTAACCTTAGCATTTTGAATACGCAAAATATTTCGCCCGAAGAGCGCGAATCTTATTACAAACGTTCCTCGCAGCTGAAAAATGTCGACGGCGAAGCCGGGACCCAAGACGCCGAGAGCGGCGACGGCGTGGAAGAAAACGACGTAGAAGGCGCCCCTTTGAAGGTAGTTTCTATGGATCCGGCTCGCTTTTTGGAACTTGCCGCGAAGGAGCAGTTTATTTTAACCGTAACCGAGAAAGGTTTTGGCAAACGCACCTCAGCCTACGCCTATCGCACGACCCACCGCGGAACCAAAGGTGTGTCTAACATCGTCATGAACAAACGAAATGGGAATGTGGTGGCGTCCTTTCCCGTCAACGAAACGGATGATATCATTCTTGTGACGGATTTAGGCCGCCTCATGCGCTGCCCTGTGAAAGATATCCGCATTACGCGACGCATGGCGCAAGGCGTTATTATCTTTCGCGTGGATGATCAAGAAAAAGTGGTGGCCGTAAGCCGCATAGAGAACGATTCTACAGATTTAGAAAAGAAAGAAAACTCCTAGAAAACCCAGAGTTTCTCACTCTGTGAATTTCGCACTTTATTTTCTGAAAACTCAGCGTTATACGCAATTCGCTAAAAATAGGAAATTTTTTCCAAACATACGGCACAACAGAGAGGTTGCTCCCTACCCACCCTCATAGGGTAGCAGAAAAACGTCAAATAATTGTGAAGAAAATATAAATATTGCAAATTGCAAAATGATATTTTATTCATTATCTTTTAACGGATTCGTGATATTCTAGCAGGGCGGGGAGCAATCTCTTTGTTGCGCCGCATGGTTGGAAAAAATCCAATATTTTTAGCGGATTGCGTATATCCCCAGAACACAGGCCGTTTGGTCGGGAAGAGAGGATTTGAACCTCCGGCCCCCTGCACCCCATGCAGATGCGCTACCAGGCTGCGCTACTTCCCGAACGGATTCACTTTGGTCGGGGAAAGAGGATTTGAACCTCCGACCTCCTGCACCCGAGACAGGCGCGCTAACCAGGCTGCGCTACTCCCCGACATGAATCCAACTGGTCGGGAAGAGAGGATTTGAACCTCCGACCTCCTGCTCCCAAAGCAGGCGCGATACCAGGCTACGCTACTTCCCGCTCTTTTCATTGTACGAAATAAACAAGGAAGCAGCAAAACCTTTCTTGGGAGGAGGGTTATTCCTGATCGATAAGTTTGCCTGTCTTCCATCTCCCTCTTAGAATCGTACCGTCAGTTTTTTTCAGTGTGCCAGTTCCGTGTTTTACACCTTTAAGCCAGGACCCAGTAAAAACGCTTCCATCCCTGTATTCACAGGTGCCCTGTCCGTGCATGGTGCTATTTCGCCATTCGCCCGTATATTTTATCGTGTGTCAACGCAATTTAGGAATGTCATGTTTGTGCAATTTAGGAATGTCACCCTTGAGCCTTCCCGATGAGCCCAAAACGGATACGCCTAGCCGGCTGATAGCGGTAGCTGTCTAGTCCCAAATTCTTGTTGTATAATTCTTGAGCAAGATTATGAAGTGTGGAAGGAGGCTTTAGGAGACAGATTTACCACAGGAACGCCCGAACGACGGAGGCAATTCGTCTCGAAATTC
>BNTO01000078.1 GCA_025996655.1 Alphaproteobacteria bacterium | reverse complement strand
TCGGGACGGATAAGTTGGTTGATAAACATTTTTTTGATTTTTTTTGCCAAACGAATCTCATTCTACCAAAAGCTTGAAGCCAAAGTTGATCTCTTTCGATGGGGGATGAGAGGTTTCAACAGGGCCTGTATCAACCACCGTAACGGCAATGGGCAGTTGCAAGCACTGATCCACGATGGCGGCGGTTTGTTCGAGGCCGTTGTCGCGCATGTCATCATCAAAAAAAGGATCCACAAAGAGCCCCTTTTTCGCAGCCGGATCCCTAGAGTTCGCGTCATTTTTGAGGCGCTCTTCTGCAACGAAATCATACAGTTCCGAGATCGCCTGGCGCATCGCTTGGATTTCCGTCATGGAAATCGCATGAATAGCCGTAGAAATGACTTCGGGTTTGTCGTGGACTTTCCACGTTTGAGCCACGTAAGCCAAGGCCAGCTGCCCATGAGGGGCTTTGGGAATGGAAGGCTTCCACGGATGGGCCTGCCCTTGAATGCGTTGAACGCGGCCGTCTTTATCGATCGTTACCAAGTCATAGCGGCGCAATCCCCTTAAGACTTTGTCTTAAGGGGGCCCCGAAGCGCGGCATCTTCCAGATTCGGGGTCCCCACAAAATGCATTTTGTGGGGTGATATTGTAGTCAATCAAAACCAAGGTTCCAGGGACCGCATTCGCAACCGTGAGTCCGCCTTCGGTCACATCTTGAGGCGTGACGCGAACGCGAGCTCGATACGTGACTTCATACGAGCTTCCGGGGCTTGGCTCGGCGCCTGAAAGCGATCCGTCCACCGAGCCGGCTTGCAAACGAAAATCCGTACCCTGCACGTAAACGGTACTGCCTTGTTTGACTTGGACGACTTCCAAAATGGCCTGATCCGGAATTTGATCGGCAACCCCTGAGAAAGCCCCGTGCGTGAGATTTGTTGATTTTTGCTGCGTCATATCGACGCTCTGAACCGATGAGGCACGTCGGATTATTGAGCGCGATCCGCATCGACCCTTGCTCATTCGGTTGGAAGGTATGCGGTTCGGATTGAACCGTGGAGAGATCCGGATTCAAGTTGTATTTCAGACGAACGCTATGCGGCAGCTCAATTTCATAGCCATCGACTCTCAGCCCCTTAAGACTTCGTCTTAAAGGGACCCCTGAGAGATGCGCTTTCCCTTCATTCAAAACGAAAATCTGCTGCTCGTTTGTGATGTTTTGGTATTTCACATCAAACCCACGAACAATGTACGATCCGTTGGATTCACGATCGTAGCGGGCAAGCGCCACCTTCACGGAATCGAGTTCTGGCGCGGGGGATTTCAAAATTAAAACGCCTTGGTCGACAACGTAAACGGGATAAAAATCGCCCAGCGTAGAATCGGTCGTAGTGCCTTCGGCTTGGGCACCCCAGTTTAGAGAATACTGCATGCGAGCAGCCCCAGGCTCCTGATAGTTTCGTGTTCCAACAGCGGGGTCACGCAATGTAGGATCTTCCAACTCTGTGACCGTCGTTTCTTTCAAAAACAAACCGATATTGAATCGCTGGTTTTCATTGATGGTGAGGCTCGCTTGAGGCACGGCTCGAACGGCACCGCGCAAGTAAACGCTGCCCGCTTCAACGGTCACAACGTTTTCCTGGACAATGCAATCACAGCCTCGAACGACATCGCCATCCTTAAAAATCGCATCTCCCAAAGATTTCAACTTGTTCAGGGCCGTTTCCTGGATTTCGTTTAACTCCGAAGATTGCAGGCCTCGCCCCGCTAAAAATAAGGATTTCTCATAGTTTTTGGAAGTTTCAAAGCGGTTGTAATAGTTATTCATAAAACCTCACACCGTCACGACAAAAGAAAATGCCTCACGGGTCGCTTCCGTTCGGATGAGGGGAACCGTATTCTCACAAACCAAGAGAATGCCTGGGTTTGTGAGCTCCGAAGGCACGAAATAACGCTGCCCTAGAGGGCACGTTTCCGAAACTTCCGTTCCCATAAAAATCCCGAGTTCTCGAATCGTTTCATGGGAACCATCCGCGAAATCAAACGTGCAGTGGAAATACAGCTGGTTGGTGGGTTCCGTTGTCACGGAAAAGCGTCCCGTTGGCGTTACAAGCAAGCCTTCCGAATCCCCGACACAAAACGAAACCTCGTCGACAATCCTGCGTCCGACCTCGTTCAACAAAGCCGTTGCTTGGATGGATTCCTGAGGCGTAGCGATGGCGTAGGAGAGGCTTACGATGTCAGGAATGTCGGAATTGAGCCTTGTGATGATCCCTGTTGTCATGTCAAAAGCGGTGTCCTCTCCCGCATTGAACGTCGTTGCATCAGCAGTAAGGACCACGTTCTTAACAGGAGCATGAGGCAAGGAAATGCGATTGTCATCAAACACGAGGTTTGCAGCGTGGGACGTTTCCCAGGTCGCCTCTCCTGCTCCCCAAGCCAAATGAACCGGCTGGACTTTAAGACTAACCGCCAAAGCGGTCCGCCCGGATTTTGTGAGTATCGCCATGCCTTAAACTTTTTGTACGCCCCTATCTCTATGTCCACCGTTTTAAACAAAGTGGGTCGTTTTTTTTTGCAAAAAAATTCTCCCAAACCACTTGAAATCCGTCGTTGGGTTGTGCTACACTCTCTTTCTTGCTTTAGTAAGTACTAGTATCAACAGTTTTCCTATCCTTGAAATGAGAGAAGTACATACAGTATGTCCAACTTTTTTTGAAACTTGGTCGCTCCTGCAAAGGTCTCAGAAACGTTGATTTTACGTGAGAGCGCCGAGTTATCCATAGGACGTTGGATATCAATATTTTCAACAGGTCAAATGAGTTATCCACAGGTTTATCAACAGATTTATCCACAGGTAAAAAACTCAAAACTTTTTTTGCAAAATATGAAAATAAATTTCTTGACTTTCCATGAAAACTGTATCTTTTTTATCCATTTTCTCTCTGGTTTTCCTCATTTTTCCTAGTTTTGCTGCTTTTTACGAACTTTTTTGCTTTTTCCTAAAATTTTCCTAAAACTTTACCAATCTGCCTTGATAAAACTGTCTCTTTCTTGTGAAATGGCTGCATGCTTAAAGCAAAAAAACGCAACGTGAACGAACAAGACCTTGTTTTTTTTGAAAATGATCTTGAAATTCCTGCGAAAGAGCTCCTCTTTCAATGCAAAACAACGGATTGCATCTCAAAATGGGGTCGCTCTTTAACGCAGGGTCAACGCTCTTACGTTTTAGAAAAAATAACGGAGACGAACACGTCTGCCCAAGAACAGCAAGATTGCTTTGCCTCTCATCCCATGCTTTTTCTCGAGGATTACTTTGTTTCTCAATTTGCCCTTTTTAAATCCAAAAATCTCATTCAAACGGTTTTTTCTTCAACTTTTAAGGAGAATTCTCCTCTCTCAACAACGAATAAATTCTTACAGCTCTTAGCTTTATTTCGCTTCAAAAAAGAATTGCTTGTTCGGGTGCAATCTTTTCAAAAAATTCAAAAACGCGGCTGGGTCACCTATGACATTTTGTACGAAAAATCCCTGCAAACCGGATCTCTTGAAGATTTTGCGACCTGTTCTCATATTTCTAAATTGTTAAAAGCATATTCGTTAAAATCTTTATACTGTCACAATCAGGCAAACAGTGGGATTTGCTTCATATTTTCTTGTCTCATCCTCATAAGATCCTCTCTTTAAAACAGATTGCAGAGAATTTAGAAAAGAAAGGTTATGTTATTTCTGATATCGAACACCAAGTCCGCCGGCCTCTCAACAAAATTCGCGAAAAAACAGACGCTCCTGGTTTGGGTACGTTCATAAAATTTGTAAAAACTGGCTATCTCTTCGATCCAGAAGTTGTTCGCATTATTAAGATATAATAAAAAAACAATTCAAAATATTCTTTTTTGTCCACGACTTGAAACGACAGCGTGCACAGTAACCCTTTAGCTTTTTGCGATTCAAGAAATTTTTTCAAAAAAAATGAGGGGCCGAAAAAAGTTCAAGTTTCCGGCGCCTTTCAGAGGAGGGAAACGTCATTTTTGGTGATTTTGACCCTTTTTGGGGCCGAAAAAAGTTCAAGCTTTCTGCGCCTTTCAGGGAAAATAGGGGCCGAAAAAAGTTCAAGCTTTCTGCGCCTTTCAGGGAAAATAGGGGCCGAAAAATTACGCGAGTGTGTGTATACCTTCCGGCTTCTAGGAGCCATGCTGATCACGTAACGAGGTTTCAAACAGCGAGGCAGCATGGATTTCCCAACACATTCAGAAGATTTAGCGATGATCGAGTCCTTCGTTCGAAAGGCCGCTCGAAAACTTAAGCGATCCCCTATTTTCGTCCAAGAAACGGAAGACGACCTCTTTCAAGACCTGTACGTCCACGTCCTAGAAGCGTGGTCGAACTATGATGCCCAGAAAGGGACAATGTCGCAGTTCACGCACTGCGTTTTAAAGCACGCGTCCCTTAATCTTATGCGTCGGTATTGCCGTCCAAAACGTCCTCATCCCTTCCGTCAGGTCCCCTTAAACGACGACCTTTTGGAAGACGAAAACTACCAAAAAGAATTCGAACAACGGACGCTTTCTTGGGATGTTCAAAAGAGGCTGCGTCGCTTGCCGCTTAGAACACGGGAATTTGCGGAGAAATTGAAAGAAAAATCTCCAAGTACCTTGAAAAAAGAGCTAGGCCTCACGCGTCAACAATTCAACCGCCTCAAAAGACAAAGCCAAATTTGTTTAAGGAACGCTACGGATTTTTTAGTCCCACAACGCGGGAGGTCAACATGCATATCCCTTTAAGTTTCCTCGATGAAGCCAGCGTTCAGGACGTGAGTGCTTTGAAAATTAACGAGTTGTCGGATTTGTTTTTTAGACTCAAGGAGGTCTTGGAAACGCAAGATAAACGCAAACGTGTTTTGAGTGAGGCTTTGAAAAAGAGGTTCGAAGAGCGTGCTCGCACCCTCTTGAATCAGGAAGGCAAAGACACAGGAACGACGCATTTTAGGGATGGGAACGTGCCTATCGTGGCCCATTTTCGAAAAAAAGTGGAGTGGGATCAGGATGTTCTGTACGACATTTTGAAGCAGCATCCGGAATTTCGCAACGACGCAAAATGCGTCCTTTCTTTTGAAGAGAAGCGTTACGGAAGCTGGCCTCAGGAGGTGCAGAAACTTT
>BNTO01000077.1 GCA_025996655.1 Alphaproteobacteria bacterium | reverse complement strand
CTTTTCGCGTAATGTTCCAATACCCTCTTTCTAAAATCTGTACTGTAAGCCAAATTAAAACCGTTAACAAAAATCACTAATAGGGTTTACATTTTTTTTGCAAATTTTTCAAGCCGCTTAGCTATACCTCGTCTCTGCTGTCTTCCCAAATAGCACAAGACAGTGCTAGCAGTGCGGTCAACGGCTCTCCGGTAGAGGAGTTCCTCCCAATTTCTGTTATCTCTTTTTCAATTAACCAATCAAAACAAAGAACAAGTTCGAGAGGAGAGATGTCTTTTTTCTTACAGAGGTTCTGATAAGTCGCCCCTCCCCAGATTCTTTCAAGAATATTTTCGACTTTTTGGAGGCGGGCGCCTAAAAACTCAGAAAGATTTCCATAACATTCATTAAGAATAGCCGTCGCTCGAGCACTATTTTCTGTGACTTCTGCTGAAATAGCTAGATTTCGCGAGGCGTTCTCGTAGGCCATAAGGAAAAGAAAGAAAGAGATTTTAAAAATTTCATAATATATCCAAGAGTCCTATATGATACTTTTAATATCACGTACTTTTATTAATTTTTCGACAATTTTCTTTCTTAATTTTTTTGCTAATACGAAGGGCTTTTGTCTCGAAAAAAAATGAAAAGCAGAAAGATAGCGTAAAAAAAAGAAAGAGAGCCTCAAGGCAATTCCGTCTTCTGCCCTACTCCGTCCCTTCTTCCGCCAAACGTTGCGCCTGGTCTTCGGTAATAAGCGCTTCAAGGACTTCCTCCAACGCGTCTCCCTCTAAAATGGCCTCAAGTTTATAAAGCGTGAGATTAATGCGATGGTCGGTGATGCGATTTTGTGGGAAATTGTAGGTGCGGATGCGTTCGGAGCGATCGCCATGGCCCACCTGGCTTTTTCGCTCGGCAGCTCTTTGGGCGTTTTGCTTTTCGTTGCCAAGGTCGTACAGGCGCGCGCGCAAGATTTTCATGGCCTTGGCTTTGTTTTTGTGCTGAGAACGGTCGTCCTGCTGCGTGACAACAAGCCCTGTGGGCAGGTGCGTGATGCGAATGGCGCTTTCCGTTTTGTTGACATGTTGCCCGCCGGCACCGGAAGCGCGATAAACGTCGATTTGCAAATCCTTGTCTTCAATCACAATGTCCACCTCTTCGGCTTCCGGCAAAACGGCAACGGTCGCTGCGGAGGTGTGAATGCGCCCATTGGCCTCGGTCTCGGGAACGCGCTGAACGCGGTGCACGCCTGATTCGAATTTTAAACGGGAAAAAACTTCCGTTCCCGAAATGGACACTGTAGCTTCCCGCAACGAACCGGCGCCCGTATCGGTGCTGCTGAGGAGTTCAAAACCCCAGCCTTTAAATGTGGTGTAGCGCTGATACATGCGCAGCAAATCCGCCGCGAAAAGTCCGGCTTCGTCGCCTCCTGTGCCAGCGCGGATTTCTAGGATGACATTACGATCATCGTGGCTATCTTTGGGAAGCAAAAGGAGGCGGATCTCTTGATTCAGGGTCCCTATATCTTTTTTAAGCGTCTCAATGTCTTCCGAAATCATGGATTTGAAGTCGGATTCAAGGTTCTCTTCATTTTGCAACGCCTCGGACGCGGCTAAGTCCTTTTCTTTTTTGTGAAGAAGACGAATGACACTTGCAATTTTTGATAAAGACGAGAATTCCTTAGAAAGGCGTGTCATCTCTTCTTGCGTGAGGCCGGCCACGCTTTCAAGCGCGGCGCGGATCTCATCATGGCGCTGGAGAACTTGAAGGAGGCGATCTTGAAGAGACATAAATGTTTGAACCTTTGGGCTTGCGGTATACGCCAAATGCGCATTCTTGTTGGCCCCTCCCCTACAGTTTCTAGCAATAATTCTTCTTGAAGTAAACCTTTTAGGAGGGAAGGAGAGTAGATTCAAGATTTCTCGACCTCCCTCAAAGCGTTTTCAGCCCTCTTTAACTTTTTGTTGTTACTCTTTAAAAGGGTGAGCTAGTTTTTCTTTTTCTGTGAAAAATTTTCAAGAAAAACTTCAAAATGCTTTGAGAGACGCCGGGCTCCTTCGTCTTGATCAAGTGGACGTCGTTCTTGAAGAACAGCGCCGCACACAAGAACCTTTTGACGAAATCTGCATTCGCCTTGGCTTTGTTGAATCTTCAGTTGTCAAGAAAACGCTAGCCGACATTACCGGAATCCCCTATGTCGATTTGGATGAAAACCCACCTAATAGAATCATTGTACAGCTCTTGTCGCGCGAATTGCAAGAAAAATATTCGGCCCTCCTTTTTTCCAAAACGTCTTCGCGTTTAAAAATCGCCATGGCCGACCCGACGCATCTTGCCGCCAAAGACGCGCTTCAGCAGCAGGCCGCCCACCTTGGGCCGAATCTTTGTGTCGAATTTTTTTATGCCGATTGGGCGCTCATTCGCGAAAATCTTGAACGCGCGTTTGCCCCTTCGACTTTGGCCGAACCTGCCGCGCGCGTGTTTCAGTCGGAAGACGATATTTCTACGCGCCTGAATCAGATTTTGGAAAACGCCCTTGACAAAGAGGCGTCCGATTTGCATTTCCAGCCGGAATCCTGCCTTGTCAAAGTGCGGTTTCGCGTGGACGGCTTGCTGCAGGATGCTTACGACTTGCACAAGAGTTCTTGGAAAAATTGGGCGATTCGCATCAAAATTTTGGCCAATATAGATATCGCCGAATCGCGCCGTCCCCAAGCCGGACATTTTGACGCGACTTTTCATCAAAAAAAGTTTGATTTTCGCGTCGCGACGCACCCCACCGTTCACGGCGAAAATATTGTCCTCCGCATTTTATACAAAAACAAAAAGCTGATATCGCTTGAAAATCTTGGCTTCCTTCCGTCGGCCCAACGCACGCTTTTAGCCATGATTCAAAAGCCCTATGGCCTTATTTTACTGTGCGGGCCGACGGGCTCGGGGAAAACAACCACGCTTTACACCTTATGTTCACGCATGGATGCCGACAGCCGCAATATTATGACGCTGGAAGAGCCTGTGGAATATCGGTTCGAAAAAATTCGCCAAACAGAAATTCAGCAAAACGGCGTTTTGACGTTTGCCGAGGGCGTGCGGTCTTTGTTGCGGCAGGATCCAGACGTTTTGTTTATTGGGGAAATTCGCGACGAAGAAACGGCGCAAATGACGCTGCGCGCTGCCATGACGGGGCATTTGGTTCTGTCGACGCTGCATTCGAATGACGCCCTGAGTGTGCCGAGTCGTCTTGTGGATTTGGGCATTCCGGCGGCGCTTTTGTCGGGGCAGATTCTTATGATTATGTCGCAACGGCTTGTACGCAGGCTTTGCTTGGTTTGCAAAGGGGCAAGATGTCCGGCTTGCCGCGAGACGGGTTTTAAGGGGCGCCTCGCCCTTTGCGAAATTTTGCCTGTCGTAGAAGATGTGGATCTTTGCATAGCGCTCAATCGTCCCCTTTCGGAGTTGGCCCAGTGCGCCAAAAAGCAAGGCTATGTCAGCATGTTGGAAGATGGTTTAGAAAAAGTTCAGCGCGGCCTAACGACGCTTCAAGAGCTTGAGCGTGTGTTGGGGCGGGTGTAAAACGGTCTTCACAAAAAAATTTCGCTGTTTCAAACATTTCGACAAAAAACAGCATTGACTTTCGAAGTCTGTACGTGGATCAATTTTTGAGGCACAAAATTTAAGAAAAAGAGAATTTGTGATCTCAAAAATCCTATGTCGAGCGATGAGATTGATAGGTCAGTTGCCAGATTTATCCTCGCGCTCATATTGATTGTACCACCAATCCCCATCGGTAGGGAAGGGATAATTTTTATCTTTTAAGTCTTTTGTTCCTTTTTGCTCCATCAAAATCAACCTACCGTCTTTAAATTTGAGTATACTTTTTGTCGAAAGTCCACCCCATCCCACTCCTTTCGAATAAATCGAGAACGTTTTTGTTTTTTCGTCAAAATCTATCAAACCGCCACAGGCTTCTTCATAAATAATTTGCTTTTCTTCTTCACTATACGTGGGGAAACTTAACGGGTTAAAAATTATTGAATCTTTTTCAATATTCATGACAAGAAAGGTATTATCACACTGATAAGCACACATTTTCCAGTAATTTAAAATGTATGTGTTATGTGCGATTTTAAATGTAGACACTCCTCTGCTGCCCCATCCCGCTCCCAAGCCCCATTGACGCTGAACTCTTGGATGTGAGGAACGGAACTCTTGTTGTCGAGCGGTTTGCTACAACTAGACAATAACGGCATCATAAGGAGACTTGACTTCTTCACTGCGATAATTCTATACAAAACCATATAAAAAGGTAACACGGCTGCGTTTTTTTTCGTAAAGTTTTTTGTGTTTTGTTTTAAAAAAGTTTCAAGAGATAGTCGAGCGAAAAACCGTACGGCCCTTGCGAAAAGCCTGCGGCAAGAGCGCCTTTTAGAGCCTGTCTTCACAAATGAGCGGAAAATATAGTGATGATTGCTCATTCCATGGTTCTTCTAAAAAGACTTGATTGTTTGTGAAGACAGGTTCTTAGAAATAGCCGCGGCTATTTCTACCGAAATCAGTCAGAAGAATTTTGTAAACTTTAGTTATGGGGAAGTGTTCTCGAAATTCGAAATTGGGGATAAAAAATATCATTTTTTTTGCCAAAAGAATTTTCTTCCATTCTTTAAATTATTGGGCTGTGCTAAAATTCGGCGTCGCTGTTTCACTTTTTTTAGGAGATTTATGTAGTTACGCGGGATGGTTGAACACCCTCGCCTTTAGGTGAGAACTTCATTAGACCTCCTGTGAAAGGTGCAAAAAGGGCAAAGATTTGATAAAAAGGCTTAGGTTCTCTGCCAAGAGGAAGTTGGACATAGTCACCTACGACAAAATCACGAAAAAACCCGTTACGTTTCAAAGACTTTTCGGCGTTAACCTAAAAGATTTTGAAAAAATCCTCAAAAAGCTGAAAAAATTTGGATGAAAGAGGTCGTCGCGCCATACAAAGGCCCCGGCAGAAATAGGAAATGTGAGCTTTCCGAAAGGCTTTTGATGCTTCTTCTCTATTACCGCAGCTACGTCACACAGGAATTTATCGGTTGGATTTTTGGTCTTGACGACGCCCACGTTTGCCGCACCCTCCGAAAACGTGAACCTCTTCTCGCAAAAGTTAGGATGCTCCCTCAGA
>BNTO01000076.1 GCA_025996655.1 Alphaproteobacteria bacterium | reverse complement strand
CGTTTTTGGCTTTGGTTTTGTAGAGGCGCGCCGTCTCAGGCACATAAGACGGCCCGTACGTTTTTTCAATAAAAGGGCGCATTTCGGCCAAAGCATCTTGGCTCAAATTCACACTATCCGTTCTCATATAGGTAATAAGCCCCGTCTGCTCGCCGTGAACGGAAATGCCCTCATACAGCCGCTGCGCCGTGCGCATCGTTCGGCTGGCGCCAAACCCAAGCTTGCGTGACGCCTCTTGCTGAAGCGTCGACGTGGTAAACGGGGGCGCGGGGTAGCGGCGCACTTGTTTTTTTTCAAGGTGAGAGACCGCATAACGTAACGCTTGAAGATCTTTGCAAAAAGCGCGCGCTTGCTTTTCTTCCGTAACGCTAAATTTTTCGATTTTCTTTCCGTCATAGCGCACCAAAAGCGCTTGAAAAACTTCCTTTTTTTCTGTGCTAAATTCGCCTTTGAGCGTCCAATATTCCTGGGGGTTAAACGCTTCAATGGCTTGTTCCCTTTCGACAATAAGCCGCAGCGCCACAGACTGCACGCGGCCGGCTGAGCGGGCTCCCGGCAACTTTTGCCACAAAATAGGCGACAGAGAATACCCCACCAAATAATCCAAAGCCCGGCGCGCTAAATAGGCGTCGACCAACAAATTATCAATCTGCCGCGGCACTTCCATCGCTTTTGTCACCGCGTTTTTGGTGATTTCGTAAAAGACAACGCGCTGAATCGTTTTGTTTTTGTATTTGTCCGTAATGAGTTCTGAAATGTGCCAAGCAATAGCCTCTCCTTCGCGATCAGGGTCGGTAGCGAGGAAAATATTGGAGCTGCCTTTGGTTGCCTTAAAAATGGCGTCAAGGGGTTTTCTGGATTTGTCCGTCGGGCCCCAGAGCATAGCAAAATCGCGCTCAGGGTCAACGGACCCCGTTTTATTCACCAAATCGCGCACGTGACCGTAACTGGCCAAAACGGTGTACCGCCCCCCCAAATAGAGCTCGATCGTCGTCGCCTTGGCTGGAGATTCAACAATAATAATCCCCTCTTGTTCCTTCATAAACCTTTTCCTTTTTCGAATCCCGGCATCAATAAAAACGTTTTCTCCCTAAAAACAAGGTAGAAGGGCACGTCCGCTTTAGCAAGAGGCTTTGGAAAAAAATCAAGAAGATTTTGAAAATATTTGTTTTTTGTAGGACTTTTGCGCCGCCAACAGACCGCAAAACCGCGGGAATCTCATGGTAGGAAAATCCTAGAGTTTCGCAACCCGTTCCAACGTTAGGGGGCTTAAAAAACGGACGACACAAAAAACCTAAATAAAAGCTATGGGCGAATTTTTTTGTTGCGTTTTGTGCTTTTTGCCATTATTCTGAAGAGTATGAGACCTGTGCGAAATTTATGCCCTTGCCGCGGGTGCGGCAGGGGGGCGCAGAAGTTAACAGCATTTATAAAAGGAGAATCGTATGAATGGGAAGAAAATTATAGCCGCTCTTGGGTTCCTGGGCGTTTTGGGAACGCAATTTAGCGACGCGTCGACTGCGGTTACCACTCCAGAGGAGGGCTTAGTAAAGAACGGCCTCGAGGGTATGGGTAAATTCGTATTGCTCCAGCTCATGGCCTTGACAGGACACGGAGAAAATACGAGAACGCTCGCCGCGACAACCGAAAAAATCTATTTCTGGACGAAAGACAGGGGTTTCATTCGAAGCCACGATATGAATAAAAAAAGATGCGGTCAACAAACGTCTCCCGCTGGAGAAATAACGGCAAAAAAGGACTTTGGGGTCTTGGATGCTATATGTTTTGCGCTGGAGAAAGACATAAGTAACCCCGACTGTCCGGCGGGGGACAAAAAAGAAAAAATTGAAGAAATCACAAAATTAAAAGAAACCAAAGCAATGTCAGTAAAGTATACGGAATATGGCGACTTGCCCAAGGCAGCAAACAAGGTCGACCTGAGGGTTGTGCTTTGTTGTGAAGAAGGAGATCTCGGTCTAGTGTTGAGTTCGTTGACAAAGTTAGGGGGCAGGGCTATTACTGCGCCTCAAATGCGTCGGCATTTGCGCCCGTGGGGAGCGATCGCTATGATCAAAGAAAACATGCGGAGGGTATATGACTTTGAAAAAGATAGGAGTGATTACATTCTAGCATCCGCAGGGAATGGTAACAGGTTGTATGTTAAGGTCGTCCTCCATGCAAAAGCTGGAACTTACAATGTAATTCCGGAAGAGTTTTATAACAGCGCGACCCGCCGCGTTATTAAGGACCTAGTTCGCCACGACGGGAAACAATTGTTGCGTTCGATATTACTATCAGCATTGAAAAAGGGCGAAGAAAGCTTTGTCTCTACACTTAGTCCGGATGTTATCAAAAGGTTAGACTGCAATTGGTCAATTTTGAATCTTTATAGCGAAGATTTGGCACCATCTCAAATAGGAGCCCTGTCGTTAAGAGAAAATTCAGCAAACTTGTCGGAAGAGACAAAAATAGGGGATATGCTTCAAGAATGCTTTAACAAAAATAATCTGTCTGAGATAAAGCGAGCGGCGACCCTCAGGGCTAGGGTCAGGGCAACAGACGTTCTCTTAATTTATTTCGATGGATTGAAACCTCCCAGAAAACTGGTAGATCCTAGCGTTAGCAACGTCACTAAGTCAGCAAACATTTGTGTTACTGTAGAATAAAACTTCAGGTATTGATAAGGTTTGGCTCAGACGAGTCGGATAATCGACAAGGGGTTACGAATACATTTCCGATTTGGTGCCCCGACACCCGTTTTCGAAGGGACCCAAAAAGCTGGCACCAGGCAAAAATATGAGCTTCGTGGTAGCCAGCTGAACCCCTGTTTTTGAGGTTCAGATCTTTCTTTATTCCGCCTCCCCCCTTACCACGCTCACCACATCTGCTACGCGATCGCGAAAGTGTGGCTCAACGTTCCCTACAACACTCTTCCGACGGCGAAAAGACGAAACCATAAACCAGATGTCGTGGCGCCTTATTTCTGAAACGTTCCCTAGCGATCAAGGTGCCTACGGAACAGATAACGGTCTCCTGTGTTTCCAACAAGAGGCGTCTTTAATTCCCTCCATCAAAGGAAGACGTATTTTTGGTGAGAAGATTGTAGCTTGTTCCTACTGTCAAGGTGATGGGGCCGCTCTCTCCTTGCAGAGTCACAGAGCGCGGCGTAACGTCCAGAATCATAAATTCCCTATGGTTGAGTCTAAAGCAAGGCTTTTCCGAGGAATGAATCTCACTATTATTAATCCAAAGAACCCATGCGTTGTTAGCGAACAAAATGCCTTGTAAACAAAGGGAATTTTTAAAATTTTGAAAGCCACGACCCGACGCATAGGCGCTGTTGTAATCGGAAATAACATCGGCCAAAAAATTTTCTTCGCGCAGAAGGTCTTCCTCTTCGTTGTTTTTCTCGTCAGCACCCCAAAGCAACAGCGGCGAGAAACAGAAAAAGCAACAAAAGAAAAAACAGAAAATCTTTTTTAGCATGCCTTTTGTTCTTTTTTAGGTGGGGGATCTTTTTCAAAAAGAATCTCCTCAACGCGACTGTGAAACCTATGAACAGAATGAGAGAGCTCTTCAACAAAAAGTTTTTTTAAGGAAAGCCAAAATTCCTCGGAGAAAGCCTCTTTTGTTCTTTGGGCGTTAAGTTTTTTGTAAAGGTTTTGAAGAAAATTTTGATACAAGCGTGTGAAATCTTGTAAAAACAAAGCTGCCGCTTGATTAAGGGCAAGCATTGTCGGCGTTTTCTCAGCGGAATCCCAAGGCGCAAAAGGGGGGCCATCCGCGGGTAGCCCTACAGGGTTTCCCGAGGGATTCAAAAAGGACGCACGAGCATAAACGCCTTGAATGGTGTCTAAAATAATATGTCCTAGCTCGGGAACAGGCGTTTGCGGTGCCGTTTTTTGAAAGGAATTTTCAAGAGATTGACACATATCTTTATAAAATGTCTGCCTCTTTTCTTCCATGCGTTCGGTGTTTTTTGCAGTTCTCGACTCTCTATCCAATTTTGGCACAAAATTTCGCCTAAAGTCTTCACTTTTTAAAGCCCATATTTTTGTGGCGTTGTTGTTCCTTCCTTGAGTTTTGCCCTTGCTTTTACTACAATGACCTTACCTGGCCGGGTGGCAGAATGGTGATGCAGAAGACTGCAAATCTTTGTACGTCGGTTCGATTCCGGCCTCGGCCTCGTTTCTCATTTTCTTCGGGGCTAAACCCCAACATTTTTATGTTAAGGTGCGCGTAAGATTCTTCCATAAATTACGAGAAAAGATTGCACTCAAACAGCAAAATCGTATTGAGTCCTTTTGTGGAAAAATCGAACGTGATGAGTCTCTTTCGGTGGAGTTCGGAAAAGAACATGAGGCCGTGGAGCGGCAGGAAAGGTTCCTGTTTTTGAAATAGTGAAAAGAGGCGGAAATGTATCCACGGAAGTTATAGATGATGCAAAAAAATAAATGAAATCACAAGATATTCTCCCTGTCTTTAGCCAATAACATTTTTCTTAGGAAGCATTTTTTTACGCCGGCTTCTTTTTAGATGTGTTATAATGTAATAAGGGAAGCTTAACAAAATTAGAGCGAATCATGGAAAAACCAAGTCAGAACCTCTTCTCCTCACTTTTTTTAACTTTCTTTTTAGGCTGCGGAATTGCCTTAGGTTGTTTTTTTATAGGACATTTTATCGAAAAATCCGTTATTTTGAAAAAGAAACATTTACCAAGTGTTCAAACTCGCGGCCTTGTCGAGAAGCAGGTCAAGTCCGATAAAGCGGATATGAAGATTTCCTTTTCCATAAATGGCAATGATTTGAGCATCCTTTTAGAAAAGTCAAAAGAAACGAGAGATAAGGTGCGAAAGTTTTTAATCCACAATGGGATAAAGCAAGCCGAGCTAGGCGATGAACCGACACGCATTAACGATCAACATGTTTTCTTTACACCAACAGTGTCTAATCCCAAATTCTTGTTGTATAATTCTTGAGCAAGATTATGAAGTGTGGAAGGAGGCTTTAGGAGACAGATTTACCACAGGAACGCCCGAACGACGGAGGCAATTCGTCTCGAAATTCCTCAAAGTCAAGAGAGCATAGCCAAGCTTGCAAAAAAGTATCGTCTGAGTCCTCCAACGATTATGAAATGGAAGCACAGAGAATCTATGTCTGATAAAGCTTCTGGCCTCAATATAGCCCTTCAACTG
>BNTO01000075.1 GCA_025996655.1 Alphaproteobacteria bacterium | reverse complement strand
TTGGGGAAAAGATTGAAGGCGATAAAAGGGTTTACCCCCGTAGAATTTGTTGCTAAAAAGATGGGGAAAGAGTCGACGGAGTTTGCTCAAGAATTATACAACAAGAATTTGGGACTAGACAGATAAAGACTTGAGGAAGGATGTCAAAATAATAGAAAAAATCCGCAAGGATATCCGTGAAGCAAGTGAGGCAATGACGGAAGGGGAGCAAAAGGAGAGAGAAAAAGACGGGAAAGAAAAGGAAAAAGAGAAAAGCTCTGCAATAAAGGAAAAAGAAAGCGAAGAAAAAGGGAGAGAAAAAGAAGAAAGTTCTTTAATAACGGAAGAGGACAGTCAAGTTGATGACGACAAAGGAGATAAAGAAGAGCA
Source organism: Alphaproteobacteria bacterium (assembly GCA_025996655.1). Lineage (GTDB taxonomy): Bacteria > Pseudomonadota > Alphaproteobacteria > BNTO01 > BNTO01 > BNTO01. Next base: position 5,008 of record BNTO01000075.1, on the reverse strand, counting down.
CAAGATGCTCAAAGAACGAGAGAGTAGAATTTTTCAATATATACGAAGACTACTGGAAAACCGAAACAATATTACTGTCTCTAGACAAGAGATACTGGATGCCCAAGGCCGGATCGTGACTTATCAGAGAGAAGGCTGGGGCGCCGAGTTTATCGGTATGGCCACTGAGAACAACCGCTCTCAAGCCAAACTAATCGATACGGACAAGATGAACTGTAACCATTTCGAAAAACAGCTCAAAAAAGAAATTGAGGACCTAAACAAGCAGCTTAAGGACAAAGAAAAGAAAGTAAGAAAACTAAAATTCGTTTCATCACTAGGGGAATCCCTCCAAAACAACCCAAAACAGTGGTTTGGCCTAAAATTGTATTTTGCTCGAAAGTATGCAGAGTACGTGCGTTTTGATGCTAATACGCTTAAAGAGGCCCCTTGGTATCAGCGACTTTGGTCCATCTTAATGAGAAAAATGAATGGGAAACCGATGCTAACAGACAATCTTTCAGGCTATGTAGGCTGGAACAACAATGGTGAAATACTCCAAATAATGGGACTTAAGATGATAGGTAAAGATTTGATTCATATTGGACATAGTGATTTTACTTATGCTTTAGCTAAGGAGCTTTTACCTTGCGTGAGTCACAAGGATGGAGTTGGGGGAGTGTCATGCTTTTACAATTTTCCTGACTCAAAAATAGAATCTCTGCTCTATTTCGAAGGATTGACCCTGCCCGAATATAACGCAAAAATGAGACATTTAACTTACTAGAAGAATTGACGGGTACTTTCCCTCTGCCCCTTAGGAATCCAATTCTTGATGCAAAATCTCATTGACTTTGGCGGGGTTTGCTTTTCCTTGAAAAATTTTCATGGTCTGGCCCACAAAAAAGCCAAACAAAGACGTTTTCCCGTTTCGATATTCCGCCACATTATGTTGCTGTTCGGCAAGCATTTTTACAATGGCCGTGCGAAGTTCGGTTTCGTCCGAAATCTGTTGCAGCCTCATGTTTTTGACAATATCCACAACAGAAAGAGCCGGATCCTCCCACAATTTTTCAAAAACCGTTTTGGCAATTTTTCCCGAAATCGTGCCATCTTGAATGAAATGAACCAGCTGCGCCAAAGTCCGCGGCGCAAGGGAAAGCGCATCGCTCGCCCGGTCCCCCTTGTTCATAAGGGCTGCCATATCCCCCATCATCCAATGGGCCACCAATTTGGGAGCCGCCTTTTTGTCGGGAAAGTCAGGGTAAGCCAGGGCCTCTTCATAAAACGCCCCAAGCGCGCGGTCTTCGGCCAAAAAAGTTGCGTCATAATCACTCAGGCCAAGATCCGTCTTGTAGCGCTCTTTTTTTGCGTCGGGCAATTCGGGCAAACTTTGGCGAAGCCGCTCAATGCGCTCCTCTGTCAAGACCACAGGATTCAAATCAGGATCCGGAAAATAACGATAATCACAAGCATCTTCCTTGTCGCGCATCGTAAAAGTTTTTCCCTTGGCCGCGTCAAAAAGGCGCGTCTCTTGCGAAATTTTCCCACCGCTTTCAAGAGTTTCGAGGTGAAGATCTATCTCATAATTGAGAGCGGCCTGCATAAAACGAAAGGAATTGAGATTTTTAATTTCCACGCGTGTGCCAAAGGCGGTGTCGGGGCGATGGAGGGAAATGTTGGCGTCAATGCGAAAATTTCCGCGCTCCATATTGCCGTCGCAAACGTCCAAGTATTGTGCAAGCGTGTGAATTTTCTTGGCCACCGCGACCGCCTGCGCCACCGAGCGAATATCCGGCTCCGTTACAATTTCCATCAAAGCAATGCCCGAGCGATTCAGGTCAATACACGTTCTTGACGGATCCAAATCATGTTGACTTTTGCCTGCGTCCTGCTCCATATGAATCCGCGTGACGCCTATGCGTTTCGGTCCGGTTTCGTCGTCAATATTAATATAGCCCTGAGTCACAATGGGGTAAAAAAACTGCGAAATTTGGTAGCCGCTCGGCAAGTCGGGATAAAAATAATTTTTGCGATCGAACACCGAAACTTTGTTGATTTTTCCATGAATGCCAAAGCCCATGCGAACGGCTTGATCAATACAATAAGAGTTGACAACCGGCAACATCCCTGGCATGCCAGCATCAAAAAAATTCACGCGCGAGTTGGCGCCGCCGTCGCCCTCAGTGGCGGAACCGCTGAAGAGTTTTGATTTTGAAGAAATTTGCGCGTGCACTTCAAGACCAATGACAATTTCCCAAGGTCCTGTTTTTCCTTTAATAAGATTCTTTGTCATAGCTTCGCCTTTTTCTAATCTTGCCGCTGTAAGTTTTCCTGCCTCAATTCTGCGCCTGCCCAATTTTTACCCCTGCCTTAATTTTGTGCTTGCCTCAATTTTAACCCACCCTAATTTTTTAAGCGCGTCGCGTCCTCAAATGCCGCCGAAACATTAAAAAGGGTCTGTTCTGAAAAGCGCGCGCCCAGAAATTGAATCCCAAGAGGGCGGCCGTCCTGCGTCGTGCCTGCAGGAATAGAAATGCCCGGAATGCCCACCATATTGGCGGAAACCGTAAAAATATCATTCAGATACATATCCACCGCACTCATTTTCGGCCCTTCTTCCACGCCAAAAGCCCCACAAGTCGCCGTAGGCGTAAGAATAACATCCACACGTTGAAAAGTTTCTTCGAATTCCTGGCGAATTTTGCTGCGCACTTTTTGCGCCATCACATAATACGCCTCATAGCTCCCTTGAGACAAAACGTACGTTCCAATGAAAATGCGCCGCCGAACTTCCTTTCCAAAGCCAAGGCGCCGCGTTTCCGCGTATAAATCCGCAATGTTTCCCACATTTTCCGCGCGAAATCCATAGCGCACGCCGTCATACCGCGCCAAATTGGAGGAGGCCTCGGCGGGAGCAATAATGTAATAGCAAGGCAGCGAATATTTGAGCATACTCAACGAAATATCCACAAACTCAGCGCCAAGATCCCGCAAAGTTTGGCAACTCGATTCCAGCACAACTTTGAGTTCATCCGAAAGATTTTCAAAACATTCTTTAGGAAGCCCAATGCGCAATTTCTTCGCCGAAGGGTTGAGATTTTTTAAATAATCCGGACGATTCCCCTTTAAAGAGGTGGAATCTTTTTCGTCATAGCTTGCCATAACACTCAGCATAAGCGCCGCATCGCGCACCGTTTTGGCGACGGGCCCAGCCTGATCCAGCGAAGACGCAAACGCCACCATGCCGTAGCGCGAACATAAGCCGTAGGTTGGTTTAATCCCAACAAGGCCTGTAAAGGAGGCGGGCTGACGGATAGAGCCGCCTGTGTCGGACGCCGTTGCCGCAAAAGCGATGTGGGCAGCCACAGCAGCCACAGACCCGCCCGAGGATCCGCCCGGAACCAAACTTTTTTCAGGGTTTTGTGTGCTTCGAATGGGGCTGATGACGGGACCGAAAAAGCTTGTAATATTAGCCGAACCCATCGCGAATTCATCCAAATTCGTTTTGCCAAGAAAAACGGCGCCAGCGTCAAGAAGATTTTGCGTCACAGTGGATTCGTAAGGAGGCACAAAATTTTCTAAAATCTTTGAACCCGCTGTTGTGCGCACATTTTTTGTGCAATAAAGATCTTTAATGGCCAAGGGAATGCCTTCTAAAACGCCACCCTCTTTATTTTTTAATTTTTTTTCGGATTCTTGCGCTTGGAGCCGCGCGTTCTCCGGCGTTTCTGTAATAAAAATATTGAGATTTCGGCTTGCTTCCATGGCCTCAATACAAGCATTCGTAAGCTCCAAAGCGCCAACTTGGCCCGAATCTAATAAACGCTTAGCCTCAAGCAAGCTCAACTTTCGCCATTCATCACGTTCCACAAGGCCAAACTTTTTTCTTTAAGGATCTCTTTTTCTTAACATAATCCTTGCAAAAGAAACAGAGAGCCTCCCCTCTTTCTTGTATAAGTTTATAACCTTTGAAACTGCCCGAGAGCGTCCTGACAAAAAGATACTCTTTTTGAAGTTTTTTTATTTTTTTGAAAAACATATTGCATTATTCCCCAATCAAAAGCTATAATAAATATATCGAAATAGCTGTTGTAAAAAAGTGTTTCGTTTTATTTAAGGAGATTAGGTTATGATGAAGTTAAGAAATGTTATGTTGGGATTAGGGGCCATTTTTTGTTCTTCAGAAATGTCTGCATCAAAAGATTGGGACGATACTTCAAGAGGTCAAAAGTTTCCCGAAACGGCAGAAGAGTTCTCTGAGCGGCTCGGGTGCAAAGTGGAACCTTACGCACCCGAAAGTAGCTTGTCCGGTGAAGTCGGCTTGAAAGAGCTAGAAACGGGGGGGCAGGTCATCGTTCAAGCTACCGATTGTCCCTGGGAACGTGATTACGAAAAGATGGTTAGGATCCAATATAATAGAATTACTAAACAAGGTGCTCTTGTGAAATTTATGTACTGGATGCCCTTGGGCATTCAAAACCCTATGGCAGGAAAAAAATTAATAGAAATTTTAGAACTTGATGCCTCAACCTCTGAGATTTCCCTACGTTCTGTAGCTGAAACTATAATGAATACGAGCAAAGTTTTGGGATTATCCTTTGAACGCGAAAACGACATTAAGATAGGTAGAAATTATAGCATCGCTCCAAAACTTCGACCACTGATAAAACGTGTCTTGGAAGAAACCGAAGCTCTGAAGATTAAAAAGCAAAACTGATACACAAGGGGAAGGTAACTAGGACCACGTTGCTTTAAAATGTACCATCAGCATAATTCCTTCAGAGAAATTTCAAAGAACCCAAGAAAAGACAAGGGATGGCATGATTTTTTAAACGGCTTGGCTACAGAATCGAAAAACGAGCACCCAGAATTTGCTAAGGACACCGGCCTCCTAACCCAAGTATAGCTAAGCGGCCTGAAAATATTGCATCTTTGCGATCTCCTCCGATATATTGTAACAACTTACCTTCACAGCCTCTTCTAACGTTTTAAAATACTTTGAAACAGCCCGGACTCTTCCCTTTAA